>PMDT01000344.1:0-7310 GCA_003154555.1 Spirochaetaceae bacterium | reverse complement strand
GGTTCGAATCCCCCCCTCTCCGTAGTCCTTCCGCGGTACTCCGCGGAGTTGGAAGAAGAGGGCGAGCGAGTCCATGCGAATGCCGCCAGGAGCGGCCGGCGGTGGACGGGAGCGAGCCCGTAGAACTGGAAGACCGAGGCGGTCACGGAGTCGGGTGCCCATAGCTCAGCTGGATAGAGCATTGGATTGCGGATCCAAAGGCCGGAGGTTCGAATCCTCTTGGGCACGAATGACTCCAGGGAGGTTCTGGTCGGCGCCGACCTTGACCCATCCTTGGGTCTGGGAGAGATGCGAGAGCGGTCGAATCGGACGGTCTCGAAAACCGTTGAGCTGCTTGCGGCTCCGTGGGTTCGAATCCCACTCTCTCCGCGAGCTCTTTTTCAAAGCCGGCACCACGAACGGCACGTGAGGATTGCACGCTCAACCGGGGTGCCTGGACGTCTGCGTATCCATTCCCGGATGCGGACCGTCCACCGCACCGTCAACACTGCACGAGCCCGCCGAGGGCAATGGTGTGGTAGGGTGCTTGGAGAGATGACCGAGTGGCCGAAGGTGCACGCTTGGAAGGCGTGTGTACTCGTAAGGGTACCGTGGGTTCGAATCCCACTCTCTCCGTCCAACCCCTCTGGCGTTGATGTTCAGGTCATACGCTATGGGCTGTTGCCTAACCCCGTCAGGCCCGGAAGGGAGCAGCGGTAAGCAGCGTGTTCATGAGCCGTAATCGGCTTGGATGGAGCTGGAGGGGTTGCTTTTCGGCCGGCGCCCCCGCGGACCCGACCCCTGAATCCGCGGAGTACCGCGATGNNATGCCTGAATCCGTGGAGTACCGCGCCGCGGAGCACCGCGATGCCCGAGTCCGCGGATTGCCACGGCGTGGAGGCTACCGACATGTCGTATGAAGTCACCTCGACACGCAAGCGGCCGCAGAACTTTCTCGAGCTCGTCGGCCAGGAGTTTGTCACTGCGACACTCACCAGCTCCATCCGCCAGGGGCGCATCGCACATGCCTACCTGTTTGCCGGTCCCCGCGGCGTGGGAAAGACCTCCGTCGCACGGATACTGGCGCGCGCGCTGAACTGCGACAAGGGCCCGACCGACTCGCCCTGCGGCGTGTGTCCAAGCTGCAAGGAGATCGCGCGCGGTGCGAGCCTCGATGTCATCGAGATCGATGGCGCCTCCAACACGAGCGTGAACGACGTACGGGCCATCCGCGACGAGGTGCTTTTCGCGCCCAATGCGGGCCGCTTCAAGGTGTACATCATCGATGAAGTGCACATGCTGTCCAACAGCGCTTTCAATGCGCTGCTGAAGACCATCGAGGAGCCGCCGCCCTACATCGTGTTCATTTTCGCCACGACCGAGGTCCACAAGGTCCCTGCCACCATCCGCTCCCGCTGCCAGCAGTACAACTTCCGCCTCATCTCCACCGCGGAGATCAAAGAGAAGCTCCGCGAGGCCGCCGGGGAGCTGGGCATCCAGGCGGAAGACCGTGCCTTGATCTGGATCGCAAAGGAAGCGACCGGCTCGTTGCGCGACGCCTACACACTGCTCGACCAGGTTGCGTCCTTTGCGGACGGCGCGCTCACGCTGGAGCGTATCCGGGAAAAGCTCGGTGTGCTTGGTATCGACGAGCTGAACGATTTCGCGCGCCTGTTGAGGGCTGGAGACGTCGGCAAGGTCCTCGAACGCCTCGAGGCCGTACTTGCCTCGGGCGTCTCCCTTGAGCAGTTCGTCGTCAATCTTACGGAGTATTTCCGCAACCTGCTTTTCCTGAAGAGCGGCATCACGAAGGACACGCTGCTGGGATACGCTCCGCAGGATTTCGACGCCGGCGTGCTCCAGTCCCTCCAGGCCGGGCAGATTGAGAAGGCGATCGAGATGCTCCTGGGCCTCTATCGCAACATACGATTCTCCCTCAACCAGCGCTTCGAGCTTGAGCTCCTCCTCACGCGTCTTTCAGAGCTCGATACGCTCATCAGCCCCTCGGAGATGCGCCAGGCATTGCAGGACATGCGCACCCAGATGGCCGGCGCCCCGGGAGTGCGCATCGCGACCGCGGCCCCCGTTTCCGCGGCCGTACCTGGCGAAACCGGGCCTGAACCCCTGCAGGCGATCAAGAAAATCAGCGAGGGGCTGCGCCGCGAGAAGCCGGCCCTGTCATCGGCCCTGGACCGGGTCCTCTCGGCTTCCCAGGAAGGGGATGACCTGGTCATTACATTCTCATCGCGGGACCGGTTCCAGGGCGAGGTTGTGCAGAATGACAAGGAAATGCTCACGGCGCGGGTCGCGGCTCTCCTGCCGGCGGTGAAGCGCGTCCGCTCCACCTACACCGAGGCGCACGTGGAACCGGTCAAGGTTGATCAGCGCGTGGAGCTGCTTCGGAAGGTGTTCCGCGGCGAGGTCGTGAAAGGGGAAGGGCATGGCGACAAATCCGTTTGAGATGCTGAAGCAGCTGCAAGGGCTGCAGTCGCGCGTCGGGGAGATCCAGGAGAAGCTGAAAAACGTGCATGTCACCGGTTCCGCGGGTGGCGGCATGGTGACCGTGGAAATGAACGGCCAGATGCAAGTGGAAAAAGTGACCATCGCACCGGAGGCGGTGGATCCGCGAGACGTGCCAATGCTGCAGGACCTCGTGCTTGCCGCAATCACCGATGCCCTGGCGCGGCTGAAAGAAAAGATCCGTGACGAGGTCTCGCAGGCAACGGGTATGCTGGGGCTGCCGCCGGGGATGCTCGGGTTCTGAGAATGAACGCCCTGGAAAGGCTGATGGGCAATCTATCGCGGCTTCCCGGCCTGGGGAGAAAAAGCGCGTCGCGCATCGCCTACTATCTTCTGCGCACAGACGAATCGCTCGTGCGGGCGCTGGCGGAAGACCTGGGACGGCTGCGCGAGACGATACGGCCCTGCAGCATGTGCGGCACCTATACCGACGTGGATCCCTGCGGCATCTGCACGGACGCATCGCGCGATCGTACCTCGATCTGCGTGGTGGAAGAGCCGCGCGACGTCCTCACCATCGAATCGATCCATGAGCACCGCGGACTTTATCACGTTCTCATGGGTGCGATTTCACCTATTGACGGCATCGGACCCGACAGCCTTCGCATCGGCTCGCTGGTCGACAGGGTGAGACGGGGCGGAATTCAGGAAGTGATTCTCGCGACAAACCCGACCGTGGAAGGCGAGACGACAGCACTCTACATGGTCAAGGCGCTCAAAGAGACCGGTGTAAAGATTTCACGCATCGCTTTCGGGCTTCCAGTCGGCGGTGATTTGGAGTACGCGGACAAGCAGACCCTGACGCGATCCTTCAAGGGGCGCAACGCCTTTTAGCGAAGTAACGGTGCGCAGCCCTGTCGTCAGAGCTTGTCCACCAGGATCGAACATCTGCCCGAAGGGATTGGCAGCGTCTTGCTGCGCGCTCCGAAAAGATCGATGGTCAGGTAATACAGTTTTTCGCTTTCCAGATGCACTTCCCAGCCCCTGCTGCTCTTCGCGCTGAGAATCGAGATGAGGTTGCGCTTCAAAGCCAGGTCGTCGATGCCCATTGCTTCCAGGGTAGGGATGGTCCAGTCGACCGTTTTGCGCGGCAGCGAGATGTTCAGGCCGATGATGTTCTCCAGCATGAGGGAGATCGTGGTGAGCGCCGTATACGGGGCAAACATTGTGCGGGGGAAACCTTTTTTTCCCGGCCACTTTGCCGGACCTTCCGTGTGGGGAGCATAGGCTTCGTAGAGTGAACCTTTTTTCCCGGTGCTCGTGTACAGGCCGTCCAGCACGTGGTAGAGGTGACGGATGGTAAACTCCCTCGAAAGGTCGTGGCGTTTGTACTTTTCCAGGCCCTTGATGATCATGTAATTGTACGGGGGGTATACCGAGCCGCGATAGCCTCCGCCCTGTGTGTCGAAACGCTTGTCCTTGACCGCCAGGGTCGGGAAGGGGTTCTCGATTCCAAACTCGTGGGGGTCCACGAGGTGCTCAATGAGCCGTTCCCCGCGCGCCTCGTTGGGGATCTCTGCAATCAGAGGCCAGAAGGAGGCGATGGTCTTGACCTTGAGCCTCTTCTCCGACTCGTCCAGGTCATAGTAAAAGCCTTCCCGCTCGTCCCACATGAGTGCATTGATCTTGGTTTTCAGCGAAAAATAGGCCTTCTTGTAAGTGTAGTTGGTTTCCTTGTCGTTGACGATATCCGCAAGCTCCGAGATGTAGAACGCTGAGAGGGCCATCTGGGAGTTGAAATCAATGGGGTAGAACATCCCGTCTCGAGGCGAGTTTTCCATCATCGTCGCCGCGAGCGGAACCGAATACATGCCGTTGGGTGTCCTGAAGTTCTGTTCGATCCAGCGAAAATACTTCTCCAATACCGGGAGCACTTCGCGGATACGCTTCTTCACACCCAGTTTGTGATAGATGTTGAACTCTGCCCACGCGAAGAGCGGGGGCAGGACTCCCTTGGGATTGTCCTTCGAATGGACCGGTTTGCCGTCCGACTCCCGGTATTCGCCGCGGATAGCTCCCGACTCCTCCTGCTTCGAGTAGAAGTTGTCGAGGCAGGACATGACGGGAAAGATCCTGTTTGAATAGACAAGGAAGAAAGTGGCAAAGCACGCATCGAACTGGTTGATGCGTACGCTGTCAGGATGCGCGAAGTAGCGGCCGTGGAAGCCGTTATCCTCGGTACCCTTCTTCCAGTAGTCTTTGATCAGTTGCCACGTTTCGTCATAGAGAGACACGAGATCCTGATCATAGAAATGAATCTTTGGGAAATCCTTCTTTACCACTCACATTCCTCGGTTTTGCGCGCAGTATTGTACCATGCCAGTGCCCAACGTCAAACGCATTTTTCAACTTGAGAGCCATAAAATGACCTCTCCATGACAAATGCGATGCGCGGAGGAGGTTCTTTCGTATTACGGGAGCGAGATTCCCCCTGGAGAATGTACGGAAACGGGTACACCATCGTCAAGCAATGAGCTTTTTGCCCCCTCAAACCTTACGATCCTTGACACGGCGGGAGGGCATGGATTAACTGTGTCCATGGACGCCTCTGAGCT
The DNA here is from genome assembly GCA_003154555.1 of Spirochaetaceae bacterium. Lineage (GTDB taxonomy): Bacteria > Spirochaetota > Spirochaetia > SZUA-6 > Fen-1364 > Fen-1364. The sequence continues at coordinate 2,256 of PMDT01000344.1, read as the reverse complement.
CGCCATAACCGCCCGCATGGCCCGTCTTTCCCTCACGAAGGAGGAGCTGGAGAAGCTCGGTGTGGCCGTTGAGCAGATGCTTCAGCACTTCTCCCACATGAAAGAGATCGATATCCAGGGCCTGGCGCCCACGACACACGCACTCCTTCGTGAAAACCGGCTGCGGGAGGATGCGGAAAACGGGCCGGCCCTGTCCGACACGCTCCTTGGCAATGCCCCCGAACGCGAGGAGCGCTTCATCGTCATCCCGAACGTACTCTGAAAAATCACGGCGGGCCCGCGAAATGGGTGGAGGAACAATGGACTGGCACGGCGTTGCGACACATGCGGGAGCCCGGGAGCGGTGGAAGGCCTTTGTCGCGTCGCGCCAGGATGAGCTGGGCAGCTTTCTCCAGTTTGATCCCGCACTTGGTGCCGTGGATTCGGCCTCCTCGGGGCCGCTTGCAGGCGTGCCCTTCGCGGTGAAAGACAACATTGCGGTGCGGGGCTTCCGACTCACCTGCGGCTCCCGAATGCTCCGCGACTTCGTCTCTCCCTACTCGGCAACCGCGGTGGAAAGGCTCCAGAAGGCCGGAGGGATCGTTGCTGGTAAGGCGAACCTTGACGAGTTCGGGATGGGCTCCTCCACGGAAAACTCCGCCCTCATGGTCACGCGCAACCCCTGGGATCCGGGCCGGGTGCCCGGCGGCTCAAGCGGCGGACCTGCCGCCGCGGTTGCGGCAGGGCTTGCGGCATTCGGGCTGGGAAGCGACACGGGCGGTTCCGTGCGGCAGCCTGCCGCGTTCTGCGGCATCTACGGCCTGAAACCGACATGGGGGGCGGTGTCCCGTTTCGGGCTTGTTGCCTACGCATCATCCCTCGAGGTTATCGGGGTCATGGCGAAGACCGTGGACATGACGGAGAAGGCCTTTGCCGTCATGCGCGGTGAGGATCCGCGCGACCAGTCATCTCTTGCCTGGCAACCGGCGCCGCTACGCAAGGGGAAGCTTTCCATCGGCGTGCCGCGTGAATGCGCCGATGTGCCCATGCATGCCGATGTCAGGAAGACCTTCGAAAAGACCCGGCGCACTCTGAAAGAGCTGGGGCACGAGGTACGCGAGGTGTCGTTTCCCACCCTCGATCACGTTGTCTCATCCTACTATGTCATTGCCACGGCGGAAGCGAGCGCCAACCTGGCGCGATTCGACGGGGTACGCTACGGGCACCGCGCCGCGCACGCCGACACCCCTGAGGCAATGACCATTGCCTCCCGCACGGAGGGTCTTGGCCCCGAGGTGAAGCTGCGCATCCTCCTGGGCACCTACGTGCTGCGTTCCGGTTTCCAGGACGAGTACTACCTGAGGGCGCAGAAGATTCGCACGGCCATTCGAATGGATTTCCAGAAGGCATTCGAAGGCGTGGACCTTGTCCTCATGCCCGTCTATCCGGTCCCCCCGTTTCAGAGGGGGAGCGCCGATGCGGATCCTTTCATGCAGAAGCTCGCCGACATCTTCACCTGCGCGGCGAATCTCGCCGGGCTGCCGGCGCTGTCGTTTCCCGCGGCCGTGGAAGCGGCGCTTCCCATCGGCATGCAGTTTCTCGCTCCTGCCTTCGGAGAGGATCTGCTGTTCAGCATATGCCGGCAGCTTGAAAAGGGCTTCCCGTCACCCGACGCGCCCGGCTTTCCCGCGGGGTGGAAGTAGAGATGTACGCCTCGTACCTCGGACTTGAAGTACATACCCAGCTTCTCACGCGCACGAAGGTTTTCTGTGGATGCAGGGCGGCCTTCGGGTCCGACCCCAATACAAACGTGTGCCCGGTCTGCATGGGCTATCCCGGCGTGCTCCCCGCGCTCAACGCGGAGGCCATGCGAATGGGCTACATCGTGGCCCGGGCGCTCAATTGCACACTCGCCGTCTCCACGCTCTTCGAGCGGAAGAACTACTTCTATCCCGACCTTCCCAAGAACTACCAGATCACGCAGTTTCGCTCTCCGCTGGGCACTGACGGATGGGTGGAGATTGAGCTGCGCAAACGCCGCAAGCGCGTGCGCATCCGCGAGGTGCATCTCGAAGAGGATGCAGGCAAGATGATCCATGCCGGGGATATCACCCTGCTGGACTACAACCGCGCGGGGACCCCGCTCCTGGAGATTGTCACGCAGCCGGACCTCGAGGTGGGCGAAGAGGCGGAGGTCTTTCTCCAGCAGCTGCGCCGTGTCGTGCGCTACCTTGGCGTGTGCGATGGCAACATGGAGGAAGGTTCGCTGCGCTGCGA
>PMDT01000002.1 GCA_003154555.1 Spirochaetaceae bacterium | reverse complement strand
AACCCCGGCAACTCGGGCGGGGCGCTGATCAACTCACACGGTGAGCTCGTCGGCATCAACACGGCAATCAAGTCGCCATCGGGCGGGTCGGCAGGCGTCGGCTTTGCCATACCGGTGAATACCGCGCGGCCCATTGCGGATGAGCTGATCCGCTACGGCGCCGTGAAGCGGGGGTGGATCGACATCGACGGCGTCGAGCTCTTCCCCCAGCTCGTCGATTATTTCGATCTGCCTGTGCAGAAAGGGGTCATGGTGAATGTCGCCAACGCTTCGGCGCAGCAGGCGGGTCTGCGCGGGGGAGATCGGAGCAAGGCGGTCAGGTCGGGACGCACGGTGATCTACGGCGGCGGTGATATCATCGTGGAAGTGAACGGCGTCAAGATCGAGGCNNAAGACGCTCACCGTGAAGCTCGTGGAAGCGCCGCCCCAGAACCAGTAGCCTGCTCCATGCCGAAGCTGGAGGTCGTTTCTTCTTTCTCACCCGCGGGTGACCAGGGAAAAGCCATTTCGATGCTCTCCCGCGGCGTGAAGGAAAACCTGCGATTCCAGACCCTCAAAGGCGTGACAGGGTCCGGGAAAACTTTTACCATGGCCAAGATCATCGAGGACGCCCAGCTTCCCACGCTGGTCCTCTCCCATAACAAGACTCTTGCCGCCCAGCTCTACCGGGAGTTCACCGACTTCTTTCCGCGGAACGCGGTGGAGTACTTCGTCTCGTACTACGACTACTATCAGCCAGAGGCGTACGTGCCGGGCAAGGACCTCTATATTGAAAAGGATGCGTCGATCAACAGGGAGATCGAGCGCATGCGCCTTTCGGCCACCACGTCCCTCATGGAGCGCCGCGACGTGATCGTGGTCGCGACGGTCTCCTGCATCTACGGGCTGGGAAATCCCGAGGACTACCGCGAGATGCGCGTGGAGCTGCGCAAGGGCGGCACCGTGGATATGCGGGAGCTCATGAAGAAGCTCGTTTCCCTGCAGTACGAGCGCAACGATGTCGCATTCGAACGTTCACGTTTCCGCGTGCGCGGCGATGTCCTGGAGATCTACCCTTCCTATGCGCGTGAGGCGCTCCGGATCGAGTTTTTCGGCGATGAAATCGAACGCATCCGCCGCATTGACCCGCTCACGGGAGACGCGATCGAGGAGCTTGATTTCGCGACAGTCTACCCGGCCAAGTATTTCGTCATGCCGCAGGAACGGCTGCGCAATGCCCTCCAGCTCATCCGTGACGAGCTCGCCCAGCGCTACAAGCAGTTCTGTGATGAAGGCAAGCTGCTGGAGGCGGAGCGCATCAAGACGCGCACGGAGTATGACCTGGAGATGATGGAGGAGATGGGCTACTGCTCGGGAATAGAGAATTATTCCCGACCGCTGAGCGGCAGGAAGGAAGGGGAGAGGCCGGCCGTTCTCCTGGACTACTTCCCGGAAAAGTTCCTTGCCTTTGTCGACGAATCACACGTGACCCTGCCGCAGGTGCGTGGCATGCACGAAGGGGATCGCGCCCGGAAGCTTTCGCTCGTAAAGTACGGATTCAGGCTGCCCTCCGCACTCGACAACAGGCCGCTGGTCTACAATGAGTTTGAATCAATGCTGGACCGCGTGGTTTTCGTCTCGGCGACGCCCGGGGAGGAGGAAGCTGCCAAGTCCCGACAGCTCGCCGAGCAGGTGATCCGACCCACGGGTCTTCTGGACCCCGTGCTGGAGGTGCGCGCAACCGAGGGACAGATGGAAGACCTGTATACCGAGATCAAGGCGCAGGTGGGCCGGGGGGAGAGGACCCTCGTGACGACCCTCACCAAGCGCATGGCGGAAGATCTCACCGACTACCTCGGCGAGCTGGGGCTCAAGGTCCGCTACCTCCACTCCGAGATAGAAACAATCGAGCGGGTGGAAATCCTTCGCGACCTTCGCCTGGGCACCTTCGATGTCCTGGTCGGCATCAATCTTCTCCGCGAAGGGTTGGACCTGCCCGAGGTCTCCCTTATCGCGATCCTCGATGCGGACAAGATCGGTTTCCTCCGCTCCGCGACATCCCTGATCCAGACCATCGGGCGCGCCGCGCGCAACGTCAACGGCCGGGTCATCATGTATGCCGACAGGATGTCGGATGCAATGACCCTCGCCATCAAGGAAACCCTGCGACGGCGTGCCATCCAGGAAAAATACAACACGGAACACGGCATTACGCCGACGACCATTTCCAAGACCATCCAGGACATCCTTGTCCGCAAACGTGAGGAAAAGCGAAGATCGCAAGAGGTGAACATCGAGGTTCTCACTCGCAGCTATAATGTCCTGGTTCCCAGTGAAAAGAAGCAGCTCATCCGTGCGCTGGAAGAGGAAATGTTCGAGCTTGCGAAAAACCTCGAGTTCGAGCGGGCTGCCACCGTGCGAGACGAGATAAAAAAGATCAAGGAAATGTCGTCGACATAGGACTGAGGGAATCGCTTCGCTCTGTCTTCAACAATGACGGAAGGAATCACTTCCTGATTACATCGGGTCGGCGAATCAGAAACTGATTACTTGTCTCATTGGCAGGTTGTGCACTTCTGATATCGTCCGAGCCGCAATCGCGGCGCAATTCGCGCCGTCATTGGTCGCATGCGCGCAAGCGTGAAGACCAGCTGGATTTCTGTCGACATCAGCGGAATCATACCAGGGGCCCTGCTTGAGGTGCTGCGTCTCGAGTATGGCCATAGATTGAGGGTAAGGAGCGATGGACAGGAAAGGTTGCGTGATGTGCACAATGCCGAGCTGTATGAGAAGAAACCATCGGAAATGAGACCGGGCGCTTACCTCAAGTTCTACCGGCAGGACAACGAATTGACGCAGGCTGAGCTGGGAAGCAGGCTCGGCGGAATACCGCGTCAGAACATCTCCAATATGGAAAACAGTCGACGCGCGATCAGCAGAACAATGGCAAAGAGGCTCTCAGCGCTTTTCGGTGTGCCTGCGTGCAGATTTATCGGCTAGAACAGCACGAAATCCACGGGCCCGCCGGAGACGTGCGGCGAAAAAGTGGCGCTGGAGCCGACCTTGCCGTTCCACTGCGTGTTGATACCCGCCTTCACGAATGAGAATGCCTCCAGCACGGTGACGTGGCCGTCATTGTTCAAATCCGCCTGGGATGGAGCCTGCAGGAGAAAATAGGTCATGATCCCGTGGTTGAAGGGCGCCGAGTATTCGTAGCATGATTCGTTTGAGCCCGCTGCGGCAAGGACCTCCGCGTTGTAGGGCGATATCCCACCTGCCGAGGCCTGGAAAGTGGCGTAGTTCGCAATGGCTTGGCCGATCTCTGCAGGCGTCACGATTGGCGTGCCGCCCGTGTAATGCGCCGGCATGATGTCGGCCTCCAGGCTGTTGCCGATGAACCCGCCCGAGTTGCAAGTATCCAGTATCACAACTTTGCGCGGCGTGGCGATGCTCGCGCTCAGGATGCCGCCGAACTCGGAGTCCCCGATGGAGCTGGAAGGGTCACCATAATAGCCATGGCCTTCGATGGAACTGTCCTGCAGGTACATGATTGCGCCATAGGGGACAAACCATTCCTGCGTCGATGGGTCGGCGTTGGGCATGCCATGCCCGGAGAAGTAAAAGACGAAAGTATCATTGGATCCGGCCTGCAGGCCGTAGTTCTGGACATCCAGCTCTATCCGGGCCTTGCTCGGTGCGCGCGGATCCACGGAGAAGTCGTTTATGGTCGTACCCTGGTCCACGCCGTCGACGAAAATCTCGCCGCTCGGGTCAATCCAACGGCTGTGCACAGTGTAGCCGGCGTTCGTGAGCATCGCCGCGACATCCTGGGCATCCGCGCCGGGATATGACAGGTTCGGATCAGGCGTGCTTGAGACGAGAGGATTGAGAACATAGCGCGTCACCCCGTAGACCAGGGCGTATTTGTGTGTGACCAGTCCCGAATAGTCGAACATCGAGCAGGATCCAACCATGGCTGCCACGATCAGGAGGAAGAAAACCCTGACGCGCGCCATTATTTTGTCCCACCCGTCGTGTAGACGATGTCCAGCTCGAGCCCTGCCGCAACCGACCACGTCATGTCCCGGCGGAACTGCACCTTGGCGGGGAGCGCCAGCAAAAGGCCGAATGACGGAAGAAAAGCCGGCTGCCATTCGAGAAAGGGACTGAGCCGCACCTCGGGGAAGAAGAAGAAAAGCGTCGTGTCGTTGTAGATGGAAAAGGAGGCGGCGCCTCCGAGAGCGGCGCCTCCAAGGAGGCGCCCGAAGTCTGCCGATGCGGCAATCGGGGCTCGCGCCTCAAGCATCACGGAAAGCGC
>PMDT01000343.1 GCA_003154555.1 Spirochaetaceae bacterium | reverse complement strand
CCCCCCCGGAGCTTGCGGCGGACATCGTGGAACGGGGCATCGTCATGACCGGCGGTGGCTCGCTCCTCAAAGGATTTCCGAAGCTGATCGCGAAAGAGACCGGCGTGCCGGTGATCCTCGCGGAAAACCCCCTTCTCTGCGTTGCTCTCGGCGCGGGCAAGTTCCTGGAAAGCCTCGTGAAGGAAAAGAACTCGAAGTACTTCAACGTAAAGACCTGAATCCATGCCCGGTCTGTTCGAAAGCTTCTTCTCGCGGCACAGGAAAGGAGCAACGCTCGCGGGGCTCGTCCTCGTGTCACTGGTCTGCCTGCTCATTTCCAACAGGACCATTGTGGTCAAGCCAAAAGAGATCGGGCTTTCGGTGGGCGGCTTCTTCCAGAAGGGATTCACGGGTTTCTTCAACTGGTTCGGCGACACGGCGGGCTCGATTGGCCAGCTCCGCGCGGCGCGGGAGGAGCTTGCCGCCGCCAAGGAACGGCTCCAGCAGATGGACCAGGAGACCCGGGAGAACCTCGAGCTGAAACGGCAGAACGCGGCGCTGCAGGCGCAGCTGGATTTTGCGCAGACACTGCCCGCGGAACGCATTTCGGCGGAGGTCATTGCGCGTGACACGGATAACCTCTTTTCCACGCTCACGATCAACAAGGGCTCGCGCCAGGGCGTGAAAAAGGGAATGCCCGTCGTGGCCTGGCAGGGCGACATCGAGGGACTTGTCGGCAAGGTGCTTTCCGTCGGTCCCGGCTCGTCCGAAGTACTTCCGCTCTATGACCCGCAGTGCATCGTCTCGTCCCGGGTGGATACCACGCGGGACGAGGGACTGGTCTCTGGACAGGGACAGGACCGGGGAACCCTTGTGATGCGATACGTGAAGAAGATCGCCAAGGACAAGATATCCTATGGAGACCTCATCGTGAGCTCCGGCCTCGGCGGGCTGTACCCGAAAGGAATCAATGTGGGCCGCATCCGCGAGATCTCGGCCCCGGCATATGACACCTCCCTGGTCCTCCAGGTGCAACCGATCATCAGCTTCGAGCGCCTTGAGTACATCTTCCTCCTCCTTCCCGCCTCTGCGGCAACCCCCGCGGAGGCCACCCCGTGAACAGAGACCTGCGCACCATCATCACGACGGTGATCGTGCTCGTCGTGTGCATCCTTCTGCAAAGCACGCTCCTGACGAAAATCGCCATCCGCGGGGTGCGCCCGGACCTTGCCATGCTCGTGCTCATTTTCGTGTCCATGCGGAGAGGCTCGATGGTGGGCCAGGTGTCGGGCTTCGCATCAGGCTTCCTCGAGGACCTGATGAACGTCTCGCCGCTGGGCTTCCATTCCCTGCTGCGCGCCGTCATCGGCTTTCTCTACGGCATGCTCTCGGGCAATGTTTTCATCGACCCGTTCCTCATGCCGATCATCCTCGCCGTCGTGGCGACAATCCTCAAGGGAATTCTCTCGGGCATCGTCTCGGCGCTTTTCGGGATCGCGGCCTCGGGTTTCATCACCTTCACNNAAAGAGAGCGGCTGATGGAGTACGGCGAACGCCAGCAGAGGCGGCGCTTCGTTTTCCTCACGGGGCTTTTCGTCGGGGGGCTGGGGATACTTGTCCTGTACATCTTCTGGCTGCAGATCGTGAAGGGCGGCGAGTTTACCCAGCGGGCGCGCGATGTCTCGGAGCGCGAAACGGTGCTCCCTGCCCAGAGGGGGGAGATATTCGACCGGGCCGCCGACGACCCCCTTGTCTTCAATGTCGATTCTTTCTCTGTCGACGTGGCGCCCGGCGAGATTCCCGCCGCGCAGCTCCCCGGGCTCTTTGACCGATTAGCGAAAATACTTGCCGTTTCCGTGGATGACATCCAGCAGAAGATTCCGCCGCGTACGTACAGGCAGTTCCAGCCAATAGAGATAAAGGGCGGCGTGACCCTGTCCACAATCTCCCAGATCGCAGAGCACCTGGAGGACTTCAAGGGTGTGAGCTGGTTCAACAAGCCCATCCGCAGCTACGTGGACTCGGAGAGCTTCGCGCACGTCATCGGCTACGTCGGCGACATTACGAGCGAAGAGCTGCAGGTGCTGTACAACAAGAACTACGCCACCGGCACGAGCCTGGGCAAGACAGGGGTGGAGAAGCAGTATGACGAAATCCTGCGCGGCAAGGACGGCAAGCGCTTCCGCGTGGTGGACGTGAAAGAGAAGGGCGTGACAGGCGCGGAGGAAAAAATCGAGCCGCCGACGCCGGGAAAAAACGTGGTGCTCACCATCGACCGCAGGATCCAGAAGCTTGCCGAAGAGGCGCTGGGACCGCGTAATGGCTCGGTCGTGGTGCTCCGTCCTTCCACGGGTGAGATCCTTGCCATGGTGAGCTACCCGTCCTTTGATCCCAATCGTTTCTTTGCCTCCGACAGCACGGCGTATTTCAATTCGCTCTCCACGAGCTCCTCATCTCCCTTCCTCGACCGCGCGATACAGTCGGCCTACCCGCCGGGGTCCACATTCAAGGTCATCATGACCACGGCCATCGTGGCAGACGGCACAATTCCCCTCAGCCAATCCGTTCTCTGCACCGGGAAGTTCCCCCTTGGCGACCGGGTCTTCAACTGCTGGCTCACGACCGGACACGGGTATGAGGATTTTTACGGCGGGCTCGCCCAGTCATGCGACGTCTATTTCTACACCATGGGCAACAGGATGGGGCCGGACAAGATCATCGACGAGGCGCATGATTTCCAGCTCGGTTCCGCATCGGGCATCGACCTGCCGGGGGAGAACGCGGGCCTCATGCCCACGCCTGACTGGAAAGAGAAGATCAAGCACAAGCAGTGGGTCGGGGGCGATACGCTGAACATCAGCATTGGCCAGGGCGATGTCGCGATCACGCCCCTGCAGCTCGCCGATGCAGTGGCCATGGTCGTGAACGAGGGCGTCATTTACAAGCCGCATGTGCTTCTGAAGACCGTTGATCCGCAGACGAACCAGGAGACAGTGCAGCCGCGCGAAATTCTCCATCAATCGTCGCTCAACCGCCAGGTATTCCAGACCGTGCAGCAGGCAATGCGCGGCGTCATCACCGTCGGCACCGCGGGGCCTGCCATCACCGAGAAGGTGGTGGACATCGCGGGCAAGACAGGCACCGCGCAAGTGGTTGCCGGTGTGACCAAGAAACTGTGGCATTCCTGGTTCGTCGCGTACGGTCCCTACCAGACGGACAATCCGGATGACCGGGTGGTCGTGGCAGTGATGGTGGAGGCGTCCGACAACTGGGAATGGTGGGCTCCGCACGCGGCGAACTTCATTTTCCAGGGGATATTCGCGCACCAGGATTTCCAGCAGGCGCTCCAGACGCTCCAGCCGTGGATGAAACCGGTGAAGGGGGCAATCGATTGAAGCGCATCTCCTTTGCCGCGTTCGACTTCGTGCTCTTCGGCGCCGCCATGCTCCTCATGGGCATCGGCATCCTTTTCATCTACTCCAGCGGCATCAACGCGAACGGCGTCCTTGTCTCCCGCGAGTTCATCCGCCAGATTATCTGGGCTCTTACGGGAGTCGCGCTGCTCGTGGTATTCGCCTTCCTGAGCTACACGACGCTGCGCATGCTGTCGCTTTATGTCTACGCCGGCGGCGTGCTCCTTCTCCTCATCACGCTCGTCATCGGCCGGCAGGTGAACGGGGCCCGCTCGTGGCTGGGTTTCGCCGAGGTAGGAATTCAGCCGGCGGAGTTCATGAAGATCGCGTTCATCCTCTTCCTCGCAGCCTATTTCACCGGCATCGGCAATGGCATCCGCGAGCTTCCACGCTTTCTGCTCGGGCTCGTGATTCTCTTCGTTCCGATCGCCCTGACGCTGATGCAGCCGGATATGGGCGAAGCACTCGCCTTCGTTCCCATCTTTCTCCTCATGGCCTATATTGCGGGAGCCCAGGTCCGGCATCTCATGTTCATCCTCATCGTGGGGGTTCTCGCATTCGTCCTCGCGGCCATTCCCACCCTGCACGCGCGGAGCGGTGCGACGGGAGCGACGTTCCTCTCCGTGGTCGCCGATCCCGACATCCTGAAATACCTGATTCTCGCCGGCGCGGTTGTTGTGGGTCTCGCATTTCTTGGATGGCGGTCATTCCGCCAGCGCTACTTCTTCTGGATCACGTGGACCGGCGGGCTGTTCGTGCTCGCGGGCGTGCTTTCGCTCGGTCTTCGTCTCGCGCTCAAGGACTACCAGATCATGC
>PMDT01000330.1 GCA_003154555.1 Spirochaetaceae bacterium | reverse complement strand
GCGTGGCTGGCGATCCTGTCGATCTCGTCCACGAGCTGGGACACCTCGACCTGGATCTGCATGCGGTCCTCGTTGGAGTAGATCCCGTTGGACGCCTGCACGGAGAGCTCGCGGAGACGCTGCAGGATATCCTGGCTCTCCTGGAGATAGCCCTCCGCGGTCTGGATGAAGGAAATGCCGTTCTCCGAGTTCGTTTCCGCCATGCGAAGGCCGCGGATCTGCGACCTCATCTTCTCCGAGACGGCCAGACCGGATGCATCGTCGCCAGCCCGGTTGATGCGCTCGCCCGAGCTCAGCTTTTCCATGTCCTTGTCTGACGCAAGGTTGTTGAACTTCAGGTTGCGCTCGGTGAAAATGGCAGACATGTTGTGATTGATGATCATCTCATCCTCCTTGAATGTGTGTCCCGGACTTCCCTGTCCGGGCGTGATCCTGTCACCATCGGGACGGGACCCCGGGCCGGTGGCGACATTCCACTTTCAATGCTCGGTCGAATACGAAAGTGCTTGAGTGATTTCGTTTCTTGAACGGAAAGACGGAAATCGCTACTCTGCGGGCATGCCGGATGCTGCGCGGAACGGAGGGGACGGAGCGGCGCGAGGGCTGCTGGTCATCGGCGGGAGCGGGCCGTTGCCGCCGATGCTCCGTGAATGCGCGCGCGGCATGCGCATGGTCGTGGCCGCGGATTCGGGTCTCGACCGCTGTCTCGCGGCGGACATCACGCCTGACCTGATTGTCGGCGACATGGATTCCCTTTCCGACCGCACCCTGCTTTCCCGTTTTCCTGCCGAGAATATCATTGCCTTTTCGCACGACAAGGATGAAACGGACACAGAGATCGGTGTGAGGATCCTCTTCCAGAAGGGGTGCCGCCTCATCACGATCGCCGGCGGCGGGGGAGGCAGGCTGGACCACCTCCTGGGTGTGGCGGCGCTTTTCGAGCGCGACCCCGCCCCGTCGCGCTGGGTGACCGACCGCGAGGAACTGCTGCTCGTCGAAGGCGAAATCGAGTTTACCGGCTGGCAGGGGAGCACGGTCTCAGTTTTTCCCGTCGGGGAGAGCGCCGCAGAGATGCGCTCCGCCGGTCTGCAGTGGCCGCTCGACGGCCTGGAGTTTAAACGCGGTTACGCGGGCATCAGCAACAAGGCGGTTGCGGATACCGTGCGCATTTCCGTGGGCATTGGAAAGCTTCTCGTGATACACTTTTTTCCATAGGAAGTGATGAGCATGGAGAAGAGCCGGCTGGAAGAGCTCTCCAAAGAGCTGCCGGAGAAGGAAAGAAAGGAGCTTCTCGAACGCATCGGCCGCCGCATGGAGCAGGAGGAGGGGGAAGACCCCGTCCCCGTCGAGCTCCAGCAGGACGAGCGGGACAAGATCATCGCCTTCGAGCTGAAGAAGGCCACCGCGTGGGTGCGTTTCATGCTCTGGCTGAGGACACTCATGAGCGGCAGGCCGCGCAAAGAGGTCTTCCTCGATATACGGCTGCGCCTCCTGAGAAGCCATATCCGGTCCAGATCACCGGGCATTACCGGTTTTGAAACGCGCGACCTCTCGGTCAAATTCGCGCGCAAGCTCTACGACCTCTATCTCAAAGTCCAGGCAGTGGCAGGGATCTACCATGCGTTGGCCTCCGACAAGGCGGTACGCGGCGCCGCATACGCCTGGTACGTCGAACAGCGCTGGGAGCACGCAAAAAAAGGACTGGACGAGTTCATTCGCACGGAGGAAATGGAGGATATTTTCGCGCAGACCGGGCAGACGGACGAGATCAAGAAGAAGCTGTCCCTCCGTCTCAACGACTACGTGCATTCGATACCGGAAAGCTTCCTGCTGCAGCTCGAGGCGGAAGCGCGCCTTCACCTTTCCCTGGGACGCCTGGTGGCATTCCCTTTTGCCACCTTCTTCCGCTATTTCAACTTCATGCTGGCGGATTCCGCGGAGGCCCCGTCCCCTTCCTTCGAAGCCGCTCCTGTCATGCTCACGCTTGACCTCATGGAAAAGCTCCACGTCACATTCGGCCTCTTTCACGCGAGCGCGCCGGATTATGTCTACGCGGAAGAGCCGATCGCGTGCTATTTCGCGCTGCGCTCCGGGGTGAAGCCAGGCGCCGAAGAGGCGGGCAAGCGCGATGAGGAGCTGGGGAATCTGCGCGCGGACATCATGGCCATCGTGCACGAGATCGACGACTTCGAGTCGTCCATCCCGCTGCTCGACCTGTTGCGTTACTTCCGTCGGGATCCGTGGTTTCAGCTTGTCGTCAACGCGCCGCGGCTCTATCTCCGGAGCATGTATTTTTCGACGCTCAAGGCGAAGCTCGGCCAGGAGCTCGAGGAACAGCTCGGGGCAGTGAAGGAAAGGGTGATCGCGCGGAAGGTCCAGGAAATGCTCAAGGGCCAGAAGCTGCTGGAGTTCAGCTCCTACAAGGAGAACCCCGACTTCGACTTCCGCAAGCTCGGACTGCCGTATTTTTCCTGCATCCGCAGTCTCACGCTCGTTTACAATTATCTCCAGCAGCAATTCAAGGGTGCCGTCCAGGAAGCCGCGGGGCTCGTGGCATCGACCGTGCTCGCCAACAACCGCATCATGCAGAGCCGGCTCAGCCAGAACATTTCGGGGCTCGAAGACCTCGAGGCGCGCATCGTTCTCTTCGACCGCTCCCTTTCTCCCGACGAGGAGGATGGGAAACAGCTCGGCAAGTTCCGTTTCAACGTCGCCACAGACCTGCTTCTGCAGAAGAGCTTCCGATTGTTCATCCTCCAGAAGGACCGCGATGCCAGAGAGCTGATCGACAAGGCGCGGGATTATCTGGCAGCCATTCGCACGACATTCGACGAGATGCGCACAAGCGCTTTCGACAATACCCGGTCTCTCCTGAAGACGCTGCACATGTACCGCGGCCGCAACCTGACCCTCGGGCAGATCCTCAATGCCCGGTCGGACAGCATCGGGGTTTTCCTGAAGCTTCTTGATCAGCTGCTGGAGATAGAGAAAGGCGCTTGAGCGATGATTTCCGACAGGCGGCGCGCGGTCTCCCGAGGGTCTTCCACCAGCACGCGCCGTCCCGCGATCAGGTCTGCAATGCCCGTCTCGCGCGGATAGCGCGGGATGATGTGCAGGTGCAGGTGATTGATCGACGCTCCCGCCGCAGCGCCCATGTTGAAGCCGATATTGTACGCGTGCGGTGCACACGCCCGGTCAAGGATTCCCAGGAGCCACCGCTGAAGAGCGACAAGCTCCGTCTCCTCCTCCCGTGTAAGCTCGCGGATATCCTCCACGTGCCGACAGGGATAGATCATGAGATGACCCGGGTTGTAGGGGTAGAGATTCACGGAGGCCACGAATTGCGCGTCGCGCCAGATGCTCAGGTCCACCACGTCGGGGCTGCGGTCGCGCGCGAGACAAAGGATGCACCCCGCGGGGTGGCGTCCCTTCACGTAGGACATCTTGTCGAAATTGAAGAAATAGCCGCTGTCGCCCATGCCCCTTTGTAGTCCGTCCCTGGCCGCACTATAATCGAAGGCGCATGACAGGGTATAGATTTCTCTCCCGGGTGTCCAGTTTCACCGGTCGCGCGGTCGTCTTCTTCTTTCTCCTCTCTCTCCTGTTCTTCTTCTTCTACATGCTGGGCAACTACCAGGATTTCCTGGATTCGACGCAGATGCGTCTTCTCTTCCTCCTGCGGATTTCCCTCTCACTGGAGCTGATGACGGGGGTGTGGCTCGCAGGGTTCCTGGTCTACCGCAATGCGCGCGAGCACCGCGCCTTTCTCGTCCGCTGGGTCCTGCTCATTCTGTCGCTCGCCGTCTGCGGCGCGTTGCTCGTTGCCCTGCGATTCGTGCAGCAATGGCTGCACGCCTGAAAACCCGCTATACTCACCTTTATGATCCCATTCAGCCTCGAGATGCCCGCGGCCATCCACTTCGGAAGCGGTTCGCTTGAGAAACTGGCGCAGGTGTTTGCCGGCTTCGGCAGCCGGGTTCTCCTTGTCAGTGGAACGGGGTCGATGGCCGGCGCGGGCGGGGAAGCGGCAATCGAGGGCCGACTCAGCGGCTGCGTCGTTCACCGCGTCATATGTCGTTCCATCGAACCGACGACCGAGTCATTGGACGCCGTGGCTGCATCCGCGGCCGGATTTGCTCCTGACGTTATTCTCGCCGTGGGTGGAGGGTCGGTCCTGGATACCGCCAAAGGCCTTTCGGCACTGCTGCGTTATCCGGGTCCGGCCGAGCGCTTCCTGGAGGGTCTGGACGGCTCGTGCCCGATCCCCGGACCTTGCCTGCCGTGGGTTGCAGTTCCGACCACTGCCGGGACCGGAGCGGAAGCGACGAAAAACGCCGTGGTGCGCGCATCTCGCCTGGGGGTGAAGCGGAGCATGCGCTCGCCTCATCTCCTGGCCCGTGCCGTCATTGTCGACCCTGAGCTGGCGCTGTCGCTGCCGGTCCGTGTCACGGGCACATCAGGCCTGGATGCGCTTACCCAGCTGGTGGAATCGTATGTCAGCAGGACGAGCACTCCTTTCGTGCAGGCGATCGTGGAAGGGGCGTTCCCGCACATGGTGGAGGCTTTACGGGGTCTGGCAACCGATCCCCGGGCCATCCGCCTGCGGGAAGCGGCCAGTTACGGGGCGCTTGTCAGTGGCATCGCCCTTGCGAATGGCGGGCTCGGCGCCGCGCACGGCTTTGCCG
>PMDT01000034.1:4962-13956 GCA_003154555.1 Spirochaetaceae bacterium | reverse complement strand
CCGATGAGCTTCATGCCGAGTGTTTTCATGCTGCGAACTCCTCCGCTACCGGTAGGTAAGCACTCCGTTCAGTATTTGTGTGGGATACATCGGGAAGGTAAGATCGTGCTCGCCCGACCTGAGCCTCACGTGTCCGAACACGCCCGAGTATTCGAAACCGGCCATCATGACGTCCCTGACGCCCTGGCGCGTGATTGCCCGATCTTCAAGCAGACCGCAGATGAGTTTGATGGCGTCGTACCCGTTTGCCGCCCACTGGTTGAACGGCCTCTTGAATCGCGCCATGAACCGCTCACCGGCTTCACGTGCGTAGAGATAGCTGGGGTTATGGATGATCGGCGCTGCCACGTACACTCCCGACATCTCGGGCAGCCCGAAAAGCGCGGGATCGGCGCCTCCCGTCGGCTGAAGCACACTCCCCTTGTAGCCCGCGTCCCTGATCTGTCGGGTCACATTGAGGAGTTGCGCCCCGCTGGCGGCAACATAGATGGCGTCCTGGCTCTTCAGAGCGGCGATCTGCGGCCGGACGTCGGTATCCTGCAGCTCGAATGGCTGGATAAGCGCCGAGCCGCCGGTTGTCAGGAAAGCCTTTGTCATGAGTGCCTGCTGCTCTTTGCCGAAATCGTCTTTCTGATAGATGACGCCGAGCTTCTTCACCTTCAGATCCTGGAGAATTTGCAGGAGCGGGGTGATATACGCGGGGCCCAGGGGCCAGTAGCGGAAAATCCAGTCTTTGCCCCGGGTAAAGTCAACGGCCGCGGTCACAAGCCCGACAAGCACGACCTGGCCTTTCTCTGCAAGTGGCGCCAGGGCCATGCCGACGTTGGTCGAATAGGAGAGATAGAAAAGGGGGTGAAGACCGACCTCCATCTTGTTGAAAGCGGCCGAAACTGACTGCGGATCGCTTCCACTTTCCGCGAAGGTGACTTCCACCCTGCTCCCGTTCACCCCGCCTCTTTTGTTGATCTCCTCCGCGGCAAGCATGATGCCATCGTGCACGTATTGCGCGGGAGCCGCGTTGTTGCCGATGGACCCGAGTATGGCGCCGACCCGGATGGTGTCCGCATTGACCCCGGGTGATGCGCAGAGAGGAATCGACACGGCGGCGACACAGAGAAGAGTCCTCAACAAACCAGGTGCTTTTTGCATGGCAACTCCATCTTCTTCACCTGAACGAGAGGGTATTGTTCAGAATTTGCGCCGGGTACATCGGAAACCCCATTTCATGTTCCCCCGGCTTGACCAGAACAGGCCCGAAAACGCCCGAGTATTGAAAACCGGCCGCCAGGGCATCATGCACGCCTTCGCGCGTCAGCGGCCGGTCCTCAAGCAGCCCTGAGATGAGCTTGATGAAATCGTAGCCGTTCGCCGCGTAGACGGTGATGGGCGTTTTGTACCGCGCAACGAATCTGTCCGAGGCTTCACGGGCGTACAGGTAGCCGGGATTGTAGATGATCGGTGCCGAGACATACACTTCCTGCATCTCGGGCAAAAGGAAATAAGCGGGCACGGCCCCNNCGATCTGACGGCTCATATCGGTATCGCCCAGCACGAAGGACTGGGATGCCACGGTGCCGCCCATATCCTCAAAGCTTTTCCTGAGAAGCCTTTCCAGCTCGGTCCCATATTCTTCGTTCGAGTAGATAATGCCCAACTTTTTCGCCTTGATGTTCTGGAGGATCCGCACAAGCGGGGAAATCTCCCCTTGTGCAAGGGGAAAGTAGCGGTACACCATATCGTGACCCTTGGTGAAGGCGAGCGCGGAAGTAGAGACCCCCACCAGGATCACCTTCTTCGCGTCCGCAAGTGGAGCCAATGCAACACCCACGTTGCTGAGCATGGACACGTAGAACAGGGGGGGCGGACCGGCCTCAATCTTGTTGAAAGCGGCCGCGGCCGCCTGCGGGTCGCTCTTACTGTCTTCGATAACCAGTTCGATCTTGTTCCCGTTCACGCCGCCTCGCTTGTTGATCTCATCAACGGCNNGCACACGGCAACCGCGAAGAGGAAAATGGAGGACATTCCGAAGGCGCGATGAGTTTTCATGCTCTCAGCATGAGCTGCGCCGTATCGGGGCGATAGCGGAACAAGCCGCTGTTTTCTGTCAGCGGCGGGGAAGCAGGCCTGTCGGTGTTTCTCCTACATCATTCCACGAGCTCATGCTGGATGGCGTAGCGCATGAGCTGGGAAGTCGTCTCCATGCCCATCTTTGCAAGGATCCGCGATCGATAGGTGCTGACGGTCTTCACGCTGAGGTTCAGCTCGACCGCAATCTCCGAGACCTGCTTTCCCGAACCAATCAGCACGAGGACACTCATTTCCCTGTCGGAGAGGGATTCGTGGGGAAGCTGCCGGGAGTCATCCTCGACGTACGTGGCCAGCCTGTCCGCGATCGAAGGAGTGATGTACCTTTTCCCGGACGCGACGGTCTGAATGGCCGCGATCAACTCTTCGGGCGGGCATCCTTTTGTCAGATACGCAGAGGCGCCGTCGCGGAGGCTTCGAATGGCATACTGCTCCTCGGGATGCATGCTCAGAACGATAATCCTGAGAGCCGGGCTCGCAGCTTTCAGCTCGTGGAGGACGTCGAGCCCGCCCCGTCCGGGCATGGAGACGTCAAGGATGACGACGTCGAATGAACCGGAACGTACAAGCTCCAATGCCTCCTGTCCATTCGTGGCTTCCCCGATCACTTCCATGCCGGGGCTGTCCCCGACGATCTGGACAAGTCCTTTTCTCACGACGCTGTGGTCGTCGGCCACCAGGATACGGATCACGCGAGCCCTCCTTCCGGTGGAAGAGGAATGCGCACAAGAACGTTCGTGCCGCGACCGAACTCTCCCGTGATGGACAGCGTGCCCCCCAGGCCTTCCACCCTCTCGCGGAGCCCGATGAGACCGTACGCGCCGGGCGCTTCCGCCTGCTGCGGCGTGATGCCGATGCCGTCATCTTCGATGCGGAGATCGAGCATTCCGTCGGCGACGGTCATGCGGATTGAGGCATGATCCGCGTGTGAATGCCGTCCGACATTCGCCAGCGCCTCCTGGACGATCCTGTACAATGCGGTGGCCGCGTTTCTTCCTGCAAAAGCCGGCGGAATTTCGGCGACCACCTTGCATTTGATCTCCGTCCGCCGCGTGAAGTCGGCGCCAAGCTGTTCCAGGGCCGGCGCCAGCCCCAGGTCGTCAAGCATTCTAGGCCGCAGGTCGGCAGCGATGCGCTGGACTGTCTTTATGGCCAGCTCACCGAGTGCAATCGTGCCCTGGAGCTTCTCCCGCAGCGGCGCAACCTCTCCACCCAGGCGCTTGATGAGCCAGTGCAGATCCATCGTGAGGGCGGCGAGCGTCTGACCGAGCTCGTCATGGAACTCCCGTGCAACTTCCCGTCTCTCCTCCTCGCGGGCCTGGAGGAGGTGCGCGAGGAACTGACTTTTGAAGGCGTTGAGCTTCTCTACTTCAGCGTTCTTGCTCGCGAGCTCCCGCTGCAGGACGGACAGCTCGTTGTAGAGGAGCGTGAGCTCATTAAAGAGCCCTTCTTCCGTTTCTGCCCGCGTTCGCAGCGCCCGCACAGCCTGGTCGAGCGATCGCGCGCTCTCCGCTTCTGCAAAACAGCCTGTCCTCGAAAGCTCATCCAGAATGTGGACGAGCCGGATCGCGCCCGTGGAGGCCGCGACGATGAGCCCATCTCCCTCCCTCACAGCGGCAAATACCAGGGACCGGAGGCCGCCGGAATACGGGAGGCTCATTTCCCACCCCACGGCAGGCTGCGGGCCTTGTCCCGCCCCAAGGAAGATCTCCAGTTTCCGGCGGCTGTCCGGATCGACGGAGTCTTTCAGGCTGCGGCCCACGAGCACGGAGCCGCACGGCTCGCCGTCCTGAAGGAGCAGCTTTTGCACAACCCCGGCCAGGTCGCACCGCACCGCGAAACCCGCGAACCGTGCGTCTGAACCTCCTGACCTTCCCGGAAAACGGCTATCCATTCCGTCCGGCGGCGAGCTGGGGCAGTCGCCGCTCCATCCACTCAATGACCTGGGCAATCTCCGCCGCGAGGGCTTTCGGCATACATTCCTTCACGACTTCGCGTAGCAGCTTGAATCGCGACAGCAGGTGTTCGGGCAGGACGCCGTCGTGGGGAAGCCTGTCCAACGACCACCGCAGCTCATCGTCGAGCAAAACACCCTCCCCCGCAGCCATTGCGGCATCGAGCATCCGTACCGTAAACTCAATGCCGGCGGTGATAATGCGTGGAGCCTCAGCTCCATGGTGTGCCACTTCTTCTTTTCGCGCCAGCGCCCGTGACACGGTCTCCGCGACGAGCCGGGAAGTCTCCCGGCGGAATGCATTGAGTGCTTCCTGGCTCACCAAAAGGGAATCAACCATGTTCACCTCGATTCGCGTGCCATCTTCCTCAGGCGACAAGCCGGGCCGCTGTCGAAACCGCCTGCTCCGCGTCCGGCGCAAATGCGTCGGCACCGACGGTCCTCCAGAGATTCGGCGCAACCAGGAAGGGGCGTCCCCCTACCATGACTTTGAGACTGCCCGCATCCGGAGAGCGTCGAACTTCGCTGACGAGCTTCCGCGCCAATTCGACGTGGTAATGCATGGTCACCGAGACGGCCAGGATATCCGCTTCCCACTCTGCGACGGCTGAGAGAATGCCGGAAGTCGGCATAGTGGCGCCAAGGAAGTAGCTGTTCCATCCCTCCATTTCCAGGAGGTCGGCGACCATCCTTGCTCCCACTTCGTGGAGCTCTCCCGCGACGCAGGTTACGATGACCCGCTTTCCATTCCTTGCAGCAATGCGCAGATACGGATAAAGGCGCCCCATGATGAATTGCGTGGCGGCGGTGCAGTAGTGCTCCTGTGCCACGCTCACCTCGTTGGTCTGCCACAGCCGTCCCATCTCGCGTTGAGCGGGCTGGAAGACATCCAGGTAGATGGACTTTACGCTGGTTCCCGTCTCCACGGCCGTAAGGACAAGGCGACTCGCCTCGTCTTTTCGGCCGTGAAGCAGGGCGTCCAGGTACCGCGCCGCGNNGGTCAGAAAGCGGATTGCTTTCCCGATTCAGATCGCTCACCAGCACCCCCTGGCTGACGGGTGCCTCATCACGGCATGGACATCGGCGACGGGTATCCGGATCACGCGAGCCCCCCTTCCGCAGGAAGGGGGATGCGCGCCAGGAGGATTGTGCCGAATCCCGATTCCCCGCTGATCGACAGGCTGCCACCCAACCCTTCGACCCTTTCATGCAGTCCTATCAGACCGTACGATCCCGGCGCTTCCACCTGTTCCGGTGTGACCCCTATCCCGTCATCTTCCACCTGGAGGTTCAGGACGCCGTCAGAGACGAACAGCCGGATCACGGCGCGATCCGCACGCGAATGCCGCTTGACGTTCGAAAGGGCCTCTTGCGCGATCCTGTACAGCGTTGTCGCCGCATTTCCTCCTATGACGCCCACCGGCACGTCGACGCTGACCTTGCATTCAATCCTCGTCCTCCGCGAAAAATCCGCGCCAAGCCATTCCAGGGCAGGCTCCAGCCCGAGATCATCCAGCATTTTCGGCCGGAGATCCCCGGCGATGCGCTGCACGGTGTCGATTGCCTGCTCTCCGAGCTCGATCGTTCCGCTGAGCTTCTCACGCAAATGCGGAACGTCTCCCCCCAGGCGCTTCATAAGCCAGTGCAGGTCCATCTTGAGAGCAGTGAGCGTCTGGCCGAGCTCGTCATGTATCTCCCGGGCGACTTCACGACGTTCCTCCTCCCGTGCGTGGAGGAGGTAGGCGGCCAGGCTCCGCATCGTCTTGTGGGCGTTTAGAAGCTTCTCTCCCGCGGCCAATTCCGTTGTCGCGTCCTTGTACGACACCTGCAACGCGGGGCTCCCTTCATAGTCGATGACGATCGCCTGCGTCTCCACCCATCGCACGTTTCCGTCCTTGCGAATGAACCTGAACACCTGGGTCGGCGCGGCCCGCTGGCCCGCCAGGTGCCTGGCCATCGTTTCGAGCACTCTCTCCCTGTCGTCGGAATGGATCACGGATGCCGCCTGCTCGGGCGTCAGGAGAAGCAGCTCGTCCGCGGAATATCCGCTGATTTCCGCGAGCGCGGTGTTGACAAATACGATCCGGCCGCGCTGCATGACGGCCATCCCGAATGGCGCGTAGTCTATGAGAGAGCGGTAGGCCGCTTCCGCGCGTCGTCTTTCCGTGATATCGACATACGAGACCTGCAGCGCGGGTTTTCCCTGGTATGTCGATCGTGCTCCCAGCATTTCCACCCACCGGAGCTCGCCCGATTTGTGCAGGAGCCGGATCGTGTGCTGCGTCTGAAGCTGCGCCGGGTCTTCCAGCGTCTCCATCGCCACGCGCAACACCGCCCTGTCCTGCGGATGCACGGTCGCGGATACCTCCTCCGGCGTCATCCTGTAGATCTGTTCCGCGGAGTAACCGTTCATCCAGCAAAGGGCTTCGTTGCACATGACGATTTTCCCTTCACGGACGATCGCCACACCCTGGAGAGAGCTCTCGATGATCGACCGGTACATCATTTCGCTCTCACGCAGCTTTTCTTCCGCGAGAAGCCTCTCATGCGCTTCCCAGCGCAGCTTCGTGTTCAGGACAACCAGCTCACGCGTTCGCGCGCGCACCTGGTCATCGAGTCGGGACTGAAAGAGCTCCCCCAGGTAGACAGGCAGCGAGGTGCCGGCGAGCCGGGTCTCACGGATGCCCACGAGAATCGCGGCGCCGAAATAGAGGCTGCCGACGTATTGAGACGCCCTCCCCGTCCAGCTCAGCGCGCTGCCAACATTCCCGAGGTTCATCAGGACACCCAACCCGATGGCGGTGAGGAAGAGGCCGCAGGCATAGAGGATGAGGAACAGCATGCGCGTCCGGATGTTCAGGGCAACGACGAGGATGGCGCTGAGCGTGTAGGCGATCGCGGACGCGGCAAGGATGACGAGGCGCGCCGACGTCAGGCCGCGGTCCCGAACAATAAAGATCGGCAGGTACCCTTTGATTGCCAGCACGGAAACGACGACGATCACGATGAGAAAGGTGGCATACGCGGCCGCGCACAAAAGTGCCGCGTGTCGCAGCGACGGCTGAGGCTTTGCCGGCGGGCCGAGGATAAGAAAAACGACGACGCCAAGGTGGCACAGGCCGCCGAGAAAGCAGCCGATATTGTGTGCGGTCACGGAGACATTTTCGCCGTAGAGGAGGAGCCCCCAGCCACCCAGCAAGCTCCCCATGCCGAAGACAACCATGCCGCAACCGTACAGGATGAATATGCGCGTTCCCTGTCGCACGAAGCTCCTGGCGGCAAGGAAAGCAATGATGAAAGGGAGCGCGGAGAGCAGGAACGTGTTCAAGAGCGGCCGAAGAAGCGGCGGCTCGAAGAGCGCGGAATTGCCCGATCTGAAAAACGTGACAGCCAAAGCAAACACAAGCAACGGAGGGACGAGATGCGGGTAATCCTTCCATGCGTCCCTTGTCACGTCGGTTGTCCGGTCCCTTCCAGCACTTCGCGGACCTTCGCGGCAAGGTCGCCGATTGCAAATGGCCCGGGGGGGAACTGCGGAGGAACCAGTGATCCCGTGGTCCGGGTGAATGCGCTTGACCGCTTCATGGCACTTTTTATCTAGAGGAAACCCGTTCGCCCGCGTTGTCAAGAACTATTTGTACATATCCAGAACCAACCGGTCTTCGCGACGGCGCGCGTGCAGCCATGCTATACTGACGGGGCGCAAGGCGCCCCATGCTCGGGCCGATCGTCGTTCTTGTCGACGATGAACCTCATGCGCCCAGCACCATCACCCGGTCCCCGCGCCACCGGGGAAAAGAAAGGCCCGCGATGAGTAGAAGAGTGTTGTTCGTGGATGACGAGCCGAATACGCTCCTGGCCCTGCGGCGGGAGCTCCGCGACTGGTCGAAAGCCGCGGGCGTGGAGATCGACATCGCGACGGATCCACTTGCCGTCATGGGGATGCTGAACGCGCACCCGGGCGAATACGAGCTCGTGGTGTCCGACCTGCGCATGCCGGCAATGAAAGGAAGCGACCTGCTGGTTTCCATCAAGCAACGCTACCCGGAGATCATCTCGATCCTGCTGAGCGGTTATTCCGAAGTGGAAGAAGTGATGAAGGCAATCAAGGCGGGCATCTTCAGCTACATCCTGAAGCCCTGGGATCGGGATTACCTTCGCGCGGAGATCGAAAAGGCCCTCGAGGTCTATCGCATCCGCAAGGAGAACGCCGACAACCAGCGGCGCTTGGACATGGAGCTGCGGTGGGCAGGAGAGATGCAGCGCTTCTTCCTGACGATAAAAATCCCGGCGCCGCAGGGATTGCGCATCGATCTCGACTATCGTCCCCTGCCCTCCCTGTATTGCGGCGGAGACTACTACGACATCCTGGAGCTGCCCCAGCGGGGAACACTCCTCCTGGTCGGTGACGTCGCCGGACATGGTGTCACGGGAGCCCTCGTGACCGGCATCCTCAAGTCGATCATCGTCATGGAGTACATCGGACCGCAGGGCGTGCAGGGATCGATGGCGGGCCTCATGAAATGGCTCAATCGCCGCCTGGCGGGATTCTTCGGCGCGGGATCGAGCATGTTCATTTCCCTGTTCGCCGGCCTCTTCGATCCCGGGGCGCGCTCCCTGCGTTACGCGAATGCGGGACAGGTGCCGCCTCTCCACTTTGCCAGGGGCAAGGCAACGCCGCTTGCATCGACGGGCCCCGCGCTGGGTTTCATGCCCGATGCCGATTATCGCGAGGAAGAGGAGCACTTCCAGACCGGGGACATGCTCCTTCTCTTCACCGACGGTCTGGTGGAGATGGGCGCGGGAACGGTGAGCGACGGCACCCGTCGGGTCGTCGAGGTGATGCAGGGTCCCGACGGCGCGGGTCTCTCCGCGGCAGCGATCGGTTCCCGGACGCTCGCGGTGAGCGGCTCCGCCGCTTTTACCGATGACGTGACGATCATCCGTGTCGATTG
>PMDT01000034.1:0-4909 GCA_003154555.1 Spirochaetaceae bacterium | reverse complement strand
CTCGTGGCTCTTGTCGCCGCGTGGGACGGGGCGCCGCGGATCATCGTCGATCTCGCGGAGCTGCAGTACATCGCGTCCCTGGGAATCGGGATGCTCACCATGGCGGCCGTTGCCGCAAAAAAAAAGGCCATCGACATGAGCCTCGAATCCCCCCGGCCGTCCGT
The DNA here is from genome assembly GCA_003154555.1 of Spirochaetaceae bacterium. Classification (GTDB taxonomy): domain Bacteria; phylum Spirochaetota; class Spirochaetia; order SZUA-6; family Fen-1364; genus Fen-1364. Next base: position 4,745 of record PMDT01000034.1, on the reverse strand, counting down.
GCTGCATGTCCTGGAGCTCCTGGGAATCCCTCAGTACATCCCGGTCGTCAAAAGCACGAAGGGGGAGGGGGGATGAGCGACACACCCGGGGCAGGGCACCGGCGCGGGTCTTCTGAAGAGCGCATCGCCCGGCTGGAGCGCGAGCTGCGTGAGACGGCGCGCGCCTGCGCGCTGCGTCGCGCCCTTCTTTCCGAGTTCAACGCAGCTTTCGACGCGGCTGCACACGGCGCGGTCCTTTCGCGCCTGCACGCCGAGCTGCGGAGCGCCGCCGCGTTTCTCGGCCGCATCGAGGAGGCCGGCATCATGACCGGCATCCACGCCGGCAGGCATGGCGAGCAGCGGTATCCTGCCGCGGAGTGGCCCGCCGCATGGCAGCGGGCATTTACCCGCGGCGCCGTGTCTTTCGAGGACGACATGGGCATGCAGGGGGCCCCGGCCGCGCGCGCCCTCCTTGCGCCATTGATGAGCGGGACGCAGCCCGCCGGGATCCTCGCCTTCTGGGAGGGGGAGAAGCCGCTGGGCCCGCAGGATGCGGCACTGCTGGACGAGATCCGCCCGGACATCGCCGCGGCGTTCCAGGGCCGTCTGCGTCGGCAGCAGATCGAGTACAGGAAGCTCGTGCTCGTGGAGGATGCCTATCGACTGAGCGAGGCGAAGCTGCGCGCCATCTTCGACGAGTCGATGGACATGATCGCGACGATCGACGGCGACGGCAGGATCATCGATCTGAACAAGGCGGGCGCGGTTCTCCTCGGTTACGGCCCGGGAGACAAGGTCGTGGGACGGAATATGGCGGAGTTCTGGGCCAATCGACAGGATAGCGAGGCCTTCAACCGGCAGCTCGAGGCACAGGGCTTCATCAAGGACTTCGAGGTCCTGCTCAAACGTCACGATGGATCGACGATGTTCGGGCTGGCCAGCGCCACGCAGCTGCGCAACCGGGACGGGACGGTGATGGAGAGCCACGCAATCATCAAGGACATCACCGAGCGCATCCGTGACGAGCAGGCTCTCTGGAAGATGAACGTCGAGCTCGCCGACGCGAACAAGAAGCTGAAGGAATCCCAGACCCTGATGGTCCAGCAGGAAAAGCTCGCCTCCATCGGGCAGCTTGCGGCGGGCGTCGCGCACGAGATCAACAATCCGCTGGGGTACCTGAAGAGCAACAATGCCGCCGTGCGAAAACACCTCGCTGCCGTGAAGAGCTTTCTCGAGCAGGTCATGGCCGGCGCGGACGATGCAATCCGCGCCTCCGCGGAGACATACGACATCGCCTACATCCTGGGGGATTTCGATGCGATCATGCAGGAGTCGGAGGATGGGTTCCGGCGGATCACGGAGATCGTGCAGAACCTGAAGAGCTTCTCCCGCATCGACTCGGCGGAGCGCTTCGGTCTTTTCGACATCAACAAGGGCATCGAAAACACGCTGGCCGTGGCGACCAACGAGGTGAAGTATGTCGCCGACGTGAAGGTGGATCTCGGGCCCCTTCCCCCGGTGGAGTGCATCGGCGGGGAGATCAACCAGGTCTTCCTGAACCTCATCGTCAACGCCGCGCAGGCCATCAAGGCCCAGTCCCGCGAGGGCCGGGGCACCATCGTGATCCGCACGGGGGCGGTGGCCGACAAGGTCTGGATCGAGGTGAGCGATGACGGCCCCGGCATCCCGGAGGAGATCCAGCTGCGGATTTTCGATCCATTCTTCACGACGAAACCCGTCGGCCAGGGCACGGGCCTGGGCCTGAGCATCTCGTCGGACATCATCGCCAACAAGCACGGGGGACGCCTGACGGTCTCAAGCGAACCGGGCAAGGGCGCAAGCTTCCGCATATCGCTTCCCGTCACGCATCCCCGAACGGCTGGGCCTGTGTCGTAGGCGGGAGGCGGCGGCCTCCGTGGCCGCACCCTGCCGCCTCGTGGTAGTCTTGCGGCATGACACTTCCTCCCCCGGTTCCCCCGGAGCGCCGCGTCTGGTGCAACCGTACCCTGAACCTGAGAGCCATCCGTGCGGTGGGCTACGACATGGACTATACGCTCGTGCACTACCGGACCCGGGAATGGGAGCGCGCGGCGTTCGAGCAGGCCCTCGGACCGCTGGCACGCCGGGGATGGCCGGTGGGCAGCCTGGTCTTCGACCCTGCCAGCGTCATCCAGGGTCTCGCATTCGACCTGGAGCGGGGCAACCTGGTGAAGGCCACGCGGTTCGGCTACGTGATCCGCGCGCATCACGGGACCCGGCCGCTCACTTTTGACGAGCTTCGGGCCTCCTACGCGAGCACCTTCGTGGATCTCCACGATCCGCGCTGGCAATTCATGAATACGCTCTTCTCCCTGTCGGAAGCGAACCTGTTCGCGCAGCTCGTGGACCTGCTGGACGCGGGAAAGCTGCCGGAGACACTCGGCTACCGCGATCTGCACCGCGTGCTGGGCATGGCGCTGGACGAGGCGCACAACCTGAGCGAGCTGAAGGCCCGGATCATGGCGGATCCCGATCGATTCGTGGAGCTGGACCCCGATCTTCCGCTCACCCTGCTGGACCAGAAGACGGCCGGCAAAAAGCTGCTCCTCATCACCAACTCCGACTGGGGGTACACCCGCGCGATGATGAGCTACGCGTTCGACCGCTACCTCTCCGCGGGCACGACATGGCGTGAGCTCTTCGACCTCGTGATCGTGGAATCGCGGAAGCCGGCATTTTTCTCGGGACGCCAGGCCGTCTACCGGGTGACTGACGAGGAGGCGGGCCTCCTGCGTCCCGCCCGCGGGCCGCTGGAGCACGGGCACGTCTACGTGGGCGGCGACGCCCAGCTCGTGGAGTCGAGCCTGGGCCTTTCCGGCGCGGAGATCCTTTACCTGGGCGACCATCTCTTCGGCGATGTGCATGTGAGCAAGGAGATGCTGCGCTGGCGCACGGGCCTGATCCTGCGCGAGATAGAATCGGAGATCATCGCCATGGAGAAGGCGCGCGGCATCGACGCCGAGCTGCGCGAGCTGATGGCCCAGAAGACGACCATCGACGCCCGCCTGGCGCATCTGCGCCTCGTGCGGCAGAGGGCCCAGCACAGGTACGGGCCTGCCCCTGCCGCGGGCGCCGACAACCTCGAGGCCTCGATCCGCAGCGTCAACGAAGAGAGCCAGGAGCTGGATTCGAGGATTTCGCCCCTGGCAAAGGCATCGGGGGAAATGGGAAATCCGACATGGGGCCCGCTCATGCGGGCGGGCAATGACAAGAGCCTGTTTGCGCGCCAGGTGGAGCGCTACGCGGACATCTACACCTCACGCGTGTCGAACTTCCTGGCACAGACGCCGTTCGCTTACCTCCGCGCGGCCCGCGGCTCCCTCCCGCACGATGATACGGGCCGGTATGAACCTTAGCTTCCGGGAAGCCAGGCAGGCGGATTCTGCCGTTCTTGCCACGCTGAGCGCCGAGCTTGGGTACCCCGTCTCAGCAGCGGAAATGGAAGCGCGGTTGGCGCTGACGCAGAAGAACCCGGATCACGCGGTGCTCGTCGCCTGCGACGATGGTGCGCCTGGCGCGGGCCAGGGCCCGGCCGCAGGCCCTGCAGGGGCAGGCCCGGTCATCGGCTGGATTGACGTCGGCGTTGTGTTCCACCTCCAGTCTGGACGATACTGCGAGATAGGCGGCCTCGTCGTGACCGCTTCCGCGCGGCGGAAGGGAACAGGCAAGGCCCTCGTGGCGCAGGCCGAGATGTGGGCCTCCGCGAAAGGCCTGACCCGGGTGCTTGTGCGATCCAACGCCGTGCGGGAGGACGCGCATCGGTTTTATCTCCGGGAGGGCTATCGCAGGGCCAAGACGTCGGCTGTGTTCGAGAAAGCCGTTGGGGCCGCTGCCGCCGGAACCGCCGCACCCGCGGACAGGTAGATGACGTCGGGAGCTCACGACGGCCGCGCGTGGCTCGAGCTCCTGCGCTCGTTCCCATACTCCGCCTGGGAAAACCGGGTGGCGCCCGCCACGGGGAAGGAACACATCCTCAGGACACCCGCCGCCCGGAGCGCCCGGTCTCCCAGCTTCCAGCTCCCGTGGCGGGAGACGTGCCAGGACCTGGCCTCGGTTCCCTACGCGGCAGCGGAGGCGCCCGGCCCCCGCGTGGACAGGATCAGGGGCACCAGCGCCGGCCCCGTCCGCATGCCCAATCGCCTGGATGCGGCTGACTTCGGCAACGACGTTGTCTACTGCGCCATGGGCTCATACGGTGTGGAAGACAGGCCCGACCTCAGCCGCTACATCAAGCTTTGCGGACCGGACAAGGAGGCCATCCCGTTGTCCCCGCCGCACTACGACCTCCCCGGTGGTCCTGTCTATAAAAGAATCGACACGAGCAAGATCCTCCTGTTTGGCTGGAACGGCCGCCTGTTCAGGGACTGGCCGCGGCAGCGCCAGCGCAGGGTGCGCGATACCGCGGTCTGGGTCACGGACATCGAGGCGGATGGGCTGACTGTCACCATGGTGGACTTCGCGCCGCTTGAGCCGGCGTTGTCGTTGGTCTGTCGGGTCTTCATCGTCCAGAACACTGGAGGGTCTGCCCTGGGCCCTGGGTTTCTGGATCACGAGCTGGTCACGGACTCGCCATCCCTGACGTTCGTCGCGGAAGACGGCGGCGCGAGGATCACGGATTCGGCCGACGCCACGGGAATGTACCTGCGTTCTTCCACTTCCCTGGTTGTTCTGAGAGAGCGTGCGGGCGACATGGATGCGCGCCTCCCCCTGCCGTCCCTGAAACCGGG
>PMDT01000106.1 GCA_003154555.1 Spirochaetaceae bacterium | reverse complement strand
CGGAAGTACTCGTGCCGCGGGAAGGAGAGGAAGCTGCGGGAGTCGGTGAGCATGCCGACGAACCGCGCGAGGAGCCCCATGTCCGCGAGGACGCGCAGCTGGTCCTCGATGCCGTGCTTCTGGTCGTTGAACCACCACGCGGACCCGAACTGCATCTTTGCCTTCACTCCCTCTTGCGGGAAACAGCCGATCATGCTCGCGAGCACGGTGTTGCTGCCGGGGTTGACGCAGTAGAGGATCGTGCGGGGAAGCATGCGCGCGGCATCCAGCCCGTCGAGGAATCGCGCAAGGGGCCTGGCAAGGGGAAGGTCTCCGATGGTGTCGTAACCGGTGTTGGGACCGAAGGCGCTCATGGCGCGTGTATTCGCGTTGCGCAGCGCCCCCAGGTGGATCTGCTGCACCCAGTCCTGCGCCGCATCCATGCGGGCGAGCTCCCTGCTGACCGCTGACCGGAAGAGGCGCACCTCCTCCGCGCGGGGTGCGGTTCCGCGCCGCGCTGACTGGAAAATCCTCTCCGCCTCTTCATCCGTGCAGTCATCCCCATAGGGCTCGTCGATGCCGTGATCGGAGGCGCGGCAGCCGTGGGCATGGAAGTAGTCGTGCCTGTTTTCAAGGGCTGCAAGAAGCGACTTCCAGTCGGTGACGTCCATGGCCGTCGCGCGGGAAAGCTTCTGGAGCCAGAGATTAAATGCGCCGACATCGTCGATGCCAAGGACTGCGTCGGGGCGGAATGTCGGCACCACCGTCACGGGGAAGGAAGGGTCCGCGGCAAGCGCGGCGTGGTGCTCCAGGGAGTCCACGGGATCGTCGGTCGTGCAGATCACTTTCACATTCATCTTTTGAAGCAGCCCACGGACGCGATATGCCTCCGTGGAAAGAAGCTCCGTGCATCGATCGAAGATCCTGCCGGCCGTGTCCGGTGAGAGGAGAGTGGAAATGCCGAAGTATCGCTTCAGCTCGAGATGTGTCCAGTGGTAGAGAGGATTCCCGATCGTGGAAGGCACGACCGCAGCCCAGGCCATGAACTTGTCGCGGTCGGGGGCGTCGCCGCTGATGAGCCGTTCGGGCACCCCCTCGGCGCGCATGGCGCGCCACTTGTAGTGGTCACCTCCCAGCCACGCCTCGGTGATGCTGCGGAAGCCGTGATTGGCGGCGATATGCTCCGCGGGCAGATGACAATGGAAGTCAAATATCGGCATATCACGGGCAAAGTCGCGATACAGCCTCCGGGAGGCGCGGGTGGGCAGCAGGAAGTTCTCATCCATGAATCCGCTCATGTGCTTCTGCCTCCTTTTGACGTGAAGACATGCACGGTGCGTTGATGATAGACGCTCCCCGGCCGGAGGATGCACGAAGGGAAATAGCCGCGGTTGGGGCTGTCGGGCAGCGCCTGTGTTTCAAGGCAGAAGGCGCCGTGGCGGGGGAAAGGGAGGCCGTCGAGGAAGTTCCCGGTATAAAACTGGACGCCCGGTTGCGTCGTGCGCACCTGCATCGTACGGCCGCTCGCCGGGTCACGCGCCGTGCAGGCGAGCCCCAGCGCATCCGCGGGCTTGTCCACGAGGTAGCAGTGATCGTAGCCGCCGGGCACGCCTGCGATGTCGTCCCCGATGGCCTTGAAATGTCCGAAATCGAATGGCGTGCCTGCAGTCGCCCTGATCTCGCCCGTCGGAATGAGCCCTGCATCGACGGGCAGATAAAAGGGGCAATTGAAGAGCATCTCCTGCGCGAGCACGTCACCCGACCGTTGTCCGGCGAGGTTCCAGTAGGAGTGATTGGTGAGATTCACCGGCGTGGCCCGGTCCGTGGATGCCCAGTATTCGAAGGAAAGCTCGTTTGCCTCGGTGAGCGCATATTCCATGGTGACCTTCAGGGTGCCGGGGTAACCTTCCTCCCCGTCTTTCGATGTGTAACGGAACCGGATTCCCGCCGAATCCTTTCCATGAAGGAACTTCCCCTGCCAGGCCACTTTGTCAAAGCCGAGGATCCCGCCGTGGAGGTGATTCTCACCGTCGTTGACGGCCAGCGCATGCTCTTTCCCGTCGAGTGAGAAGCGGCCGGCCCGGATGCGGTTGGCGTATCTTCCGACCGTGCAGCCGAAAAATGATCTTCCCTTTTCGTATTCGGACACGCTGCCGTACCCCAGGACGACATTCGTCTTCTTTCCCCCATCGTCGGGGACGTTAACGCTTACGAGCGTCGCGCCTCGACTCATGACGTCCACGCTCATGCCGCGCGCGTTTTCCAGGGTGAACAGGGAGACGGCCTTTCCGTCCTGCGTCGTTCCCCATTTCGATTCGCTGGCCTTCATGGCTTCTCCTTGACGGGCTATTGATTCTGCAGCACGTCGATCATCGCGGCGACATTTTCCGGTCGCGCATCGCGCGGCACCGCGTGCGCGGGGGAGGCGATGTACCCGCCGTTTTTTCCCACCGTTTCCAGCAGCCGCTGCACATCCTCGCGGACCTGGCTCACCGTGCCGTACGGCAGGGTCTTCTGCGTGCTGATGCCGCCGTAGAACGACAGGCGCCCGCCGTACAGGCGCTTCGCCTCAAAGACATCGATGACCTCCGGCTGGAACGGATTGAAACAGTCGAGACCGGCGGCGATCAGGTCGGGGAAAAGCTCGTCGACCTTGCCGCAGGAGTGGATGAAGACGCGCTTGCCGTGCGATTTTACCCGCGCGTACATCGCCCCCACGCGCGGCCCGATGTACTCCCGCCACCGCGCGGGACCCATGACCAGGCCGCGCTGGGAGCCCCAGTCGTCGCCGAAGTGGA
>PMDT01000135.1 GCA_003154555.1 Spirochaetaceae bacterium | reverse complement strand
CCGACGACATCGGCATGCAGACCGGTCCCATGTTCAGCCTCGCCATCTTCCGCGAGTTCTTCAAGGAACGCTACGCGCGGATGATCCGCACGGCGCATGACAACGGCATGCATTTCTGGCTGCACAGCTGCGGCAACATCGAGCTCTTTCTCGACGACCTCGTGGAGATCGGCCTTGACGTCCTGCACCCCATCCAGAAGTATGCAATGGACGAACGGAAGATCGCCGCCCGGTACGGCGACCGGCTTTCCTTCTGGGCCGGCATGGACGTGCAGCAGACGCTGCCCTTCGGCACACCCCGGGAGGTGCGTGAGGAGGTCCGCTTCCTGATCGACACCTACGATCGCCCGGAGGGGGGGTGCCTGGTCACGTCGGGCAACGGGATCACCCCGGATGTGTCGATCGACAATCTCCGGGCTTTCTACGACGAATGCTATACGTACGGGAACGAGCACAGGCGGCGCATCGCCGCGGGAAAGGGAAGGGCATGAAGCAGATCATTTCGGCCGCGGTGACGCCATTCACGGAGGATGGAAAGCTGGATGTCGACTCGGCTGCCCGGCTGTACGAGCACGGGCTCCGCCAGAAGCTGGACGGCTTCTTCGTCATGGGCTCCATGGGTGAGTGGGCGCTGCTCTCTCCCGACGAGCGCGACCTTCTGGCAAAGACCGCCTGCGGCGTCATCGGGAAGAAGGCGAAGATACTCCTGGGAATCTCCGACACGGGCATGCCATCCATTCTCCACAACATGGAGAAATGGCAGCATCTCGGGCACTCGCACTGGACCGTGATCCCGCCCGGCAACTGGGCAGGTCCCGGGGACCCGGTGAAATACCTGCATGACCTGGCCGACCGGGTGGACCGGCCTCTCTACTTCTACTACCTGCCGGCCTTCAATGGCGTGAACATCACCATGGCCCAGTTCCGCGAAATCCTTTCCCATCCGAAGATCGCCGGTGTGAAGAACTCAGCCGGCAGCATGCGCGTCCGCAAGGAGCTTCTCTTCATCAAGCAGGAGCAGCCCTTCGAGCTGTACGAAGGGGAAGAATGGGCGCTGGACGAATCACTCCTCCTGGGGTGTGATGGCGCGGTGGCGGGATTCGCGTCCACCGCGGGCGCGCTCATGAAAAAGCTCGCCGCGGACATCGATGCGGGAGATTTTCCCGGGGCTGCGAAGATACAGCGCCACCTCCTGGAGATCTACTATGCGGTCTATGGTCCGCTCGTCACGTGGTGGACGGCGGGGCAGAAATACGCCCTGCAGTATCTGGGCATCATCAAATCCGGGGCGACACGCGTCGCCGCGCAGAATGCAATGCCGGAGTCCCAGCGCGCCATCATCCGCGCGTGCGTGGACAAGAATCGCGCCGAGCTTCTCTAGCCGGGGGGCGGACGTGGAGACGAGGGCCTTTCGCGATCTTCGGTTCTCGACTCTCGTGCTGGGCACGGTGCAGCTCGGTCTTCCGTACGGCATCGCCAATACGACGGGCCAGCCCGCGTTCCTCGACGTCCTGGATATCCTGTCCGCGGCCGTCGAAGGGGGCGTGACCTGTCTCGACACCGCCGCGGTGTACGGCGAAAGCGAGACGGTGCTCGGGAAGGCGCTCGCGGAGCTCGGTCTCACCGATACCATGATCGTGGCCACGAAAGTGACGCAGCTCGCGGCGGAAGGGATCAGCGCGCGGCAGGCGGACGGTATCGTGGAACAGTCCGTCCTGCGCTCGCTGCGGAATCTACGGAAGGATCGGCTGGACCTCTGTCTGTTTCACCTCGAGGGGAACTTTCTCCTCTATGCCGATTCCCTGTTGAAAATGCGGGAGAAGGGTCTTGTGCGGTATGTCGGTTCGTCGGTCAACTTCCCCGGGCCCGCGGCGGAGATCCTCCGTACGGGGCGCGCCGAGGCGCTGCAGATGCCCACGAGCATCCTCGACCATCGCTTCCTCCGCGCGGGAATACCGGCATTGGCCGCGGGGTGCAATGCGGCGCTGTTCGTGCGCAGCATCTACCTCCAGGGACTTCTCCTGATGCCGGAAGCATCGATCCCGGCGGAGCAGGCGGCGGTCATTCCCGTCCGCCACGCGCTGGAATCCATCGCCGCCGACGCCGGCATGGGGCTGCGGGAGCTCGCCGTGCGTCATATGCTGTCCGTTCCCGGCATCACGGCGCTTGTCGTCGGCGTGGAAACCGCGCAGCAGATGCGCGACAATGTCACGCTCTTCGGGAAGGGCCCCCTGGACGATGCCCTGCGCGCGCGTGTCGACCAGGCAGTCCCGGATCTTCCGGATGCCATTCTCTTCCCTGGCACCTGGGCGAAGAAGATGACGGTAAAACCTGTGACGGGAGGATCGAGCTGATGGAGGCCCGCGAAAACTGGCTGGCCGCGATCGAGTATCGCCACCCGCAGTGGATACCGTGCTGGATCGATTGCGCCCCTATCGTCTGGAAACAGTACAGGCAGGACCTCGCGTCACTCATGCGCAACCATCCGCGCCTGGTCCCCGGTTTCAGCGCGGAGGGCGTCACGGATTTTTCGGCGATGCCGACGGGCTACCGGGCCGGTGAAATCATGACGGACAAGTGGGGCTGCCAGCGGCTCTGCCTGGAGGACGGGATCGCGGGCCAGGCGACATCTCATCCGCTTTCGAACTGGGCCGCCCTTGATAGCTACAAGGCGCCTGACCCGCTTTCCGGATCCCTGGACGAGATCACGCAGGGGCATTGGGCTTTCCTCCATGGCCGCGTCGTGCCTCTCACCTGGCCCGAGGCGGACCTTGAGTTCAAGGCTCGCCGGGCGCGGGGAGAGCTGGTGATCGGCGACGGTGAGAAGCTGCTCGACCGGCTGTATTTCCTGCGCGGATTCGAAAACCTCATGATCGATTTCGCCACGGAGGCGCCCGAGCTCGACCGGCTCATCCGGATGCTCCTCGCCTACGAACAGCGCCTGACCGCGCACTGGCTGGAGCTCGGGGTGGATGCCGTCAGCTACCACACCGATTTTGCCACGCAGACGGCCCTGATGATCAGCCCGAAGAGCTTCCGCCGCTACCTGGTTCCCCTGTTCCGCGGGATATTCCAGGCCTGCCGCGCGGCGGGCGTGCACGTGATCCTTTCCTCGGACGGGAGGACGCTCGACGTTGCCGACGACATGAAGGAATGCGGCGTCACGATGCACGACCCGCAGCTTCGGGCGAACACGGTCGCGGGCATCGCACGCGCCTTCAAGGGCAAGATGTGCGTCGTCGTGGACCTGGACCAGCAGGGGTTCCCGTTCATGACACCGGCGCAGATCCGGGCGGAGATCGACGAGGTGATCGACAGCATCGCGCTGCCGGAAGGCGGGCTCATGGTGCGCGCGAACTTCAACGACACGCAGACGCCGCTTGCGAACATCGACGCGGTGATGACGTCCCTCGAGGATCTGTGCTGGCAGGGGAAGTGAGGTGAGCAGATGAGGAACCTGAGCAAGGTCGCACGTGACTACTGGGACTACACGACGCTCGACCAGGAGATACTTGACGATGCGGCGCGCCTGAAGCCCGATGACATCGCCGGTCTTGCCCGGCCGGGTTTCGCCATCCGATTCTATGACACCCTGGAGTCCTTCTTCCTCGCGGAGGCCCTGGAATACATCGCGGCGTGGAAGCAGTCCACCCCGGACCGCCCGGCGGGCATCTGCGGACCCATCGGGCCCACCGAGCAGCTTCCGCTCGTTGCGCAGATCGTGAACGACCTGTCGATCGACGTGCGCGACGGCCACTTCTGGGCGATGGACGAATGGTACCGGGACGGCAGCGCGGTGCCCGTCACCCATCCCCTCTCTTTCGCGCGGGCAGACCTCGAGCTCTGCTTCAACCGCATCGATCGCAGGCTCCGGATGCCGGAGGAAAACATTCACTTCATCCGCGCGGACAACGTGCAGGCGTATTCCGCCTCTTACGATGCCGCGCGCTGCCTCGTCATGCAGGGCGGCCAGGGCGAGGTGAAGCACTGGGCCTTCAACGACCCGGTGAAACGCGAAGGACGCTGCAAGGACGCCCCGCCGACACCGGCGGAATACCGCGCATTCGCCACGCGGGTCGTCGACCTTCATCCCATGACCATCATCCAGAACGCGCGCACGTCGGGTGGCGGCGTCGTCTCGGCCGTGCCTTCGCAGGCGCTCAGCGTCGGACCGGTGGAAACCTGGAAGGCCGACAAGGTCTCGATCTGGCACCCGGGCTGGCACGACAATCCCTTCGGCATGCGCCTCACGACGCTCATGATAGCGAAGCGGATCCCCGATTCGGCGGTCCCCATGAGCCTGCTCGCCGACCATCCCGATGTACAATTCAACTTCTATCGGCCCGGCATCGGCACGTGCGACGCCGAGATGCACTAGAAAGGAGACCGCATGATCGCCGACACGCTCACGAACGCGGGACTATACAGGGGCCTCGGGGCGCGGATCGCCCGGGCGCTCGACCTGCTGGGCAGGGAGGATTTCCGCTCCATGGAGCCGGGCAAACGCGACGTCGACGGGACCTCCCTCTTCTACATGGTCCAGACGTATTCGACAAAGCCGCGCGAAAAAGGGTCGTGGGAGTCGCACAGGAAGTACATCGACGTGCAGTACGTGGTGGACGGCATCGAGCGGATCGGGTGGGCACCCCTCGCGGGCCTTTCGGTCACGAAGCCCTACAGCGCGGAAACGGATGCGGCCCTCTATTCGGGTGACGGGGACTTCCTGCTCGTGCAGCCGGGGACATTCCTGATCCTGTGGCCGGATGACGGGCACATGCCCGGCATCGCGGTTGCCGAACCCGTGCCGGTGCGAAAGGTCGTGATGAAGGTTCTTTTGTAAACCGCCTGCCGGGCCGGTCCTGCCTCAGGTGCCGGCCAGCCAGGAATAGGGCTTCTCGACGTGGCTTTTCAGGGTCTGCAGGAAGCGGGCGGCAGGAGCACCGTCCACCAGGCGATGGTCAAATGTCAGGCTGAGCACGACCATGCGTCGAATGGCGACCGCTCCCGCATCCGGGTCGGTCACCACCTGGCGGGCGACGATGCGTCCGACGCCCAGGATGGCGCATTCCGGCAGATTGATGATCGGGGTAAACGCGTCGATGTCGTAGGCCCCGAGATTCGTGATCGTAAAGGTCCCGCCGTGCAGATCCTCCGGTGTCACGCGGCCCGCGCGCGTCGCCTCGACCAGGCGCGCCGAGATTTCAGCAATCTGGCGAAGAGTCTTTCCCTGCACGGACTTGACCACGGGCACGAGCAGGCCGCGGTCCGTATCTACAGCGAGACCCACGTTCACCTCATCCGGCCGCACGATCTCGTCCCCTTCCAGACGCGCGTTGCACGCCGGGTGCTCCTGAAGCGCGAGCGCCGCGATGAGGATGAGCATGTCGTTGTAGGTCGGCACGACGGGCGCGCCTTCTTTCTTGAACATGGCCCGCAGCCGCACCATTTCGGTGGCATCCGCCTCCGTCGTGAGCGTCACGGCGGCCGTGGCCTGGGCGCTCGCCGCCATCCTCTGTGCGATCAACCTGCGCGGGCCGCTCACCGATGCTGCGGCTGACATGCCCGTTCCCGCGACGGGAGCGCCGGTCCGTGCCGCCTGCTGGACATCCCGTTCCACGATGCGTCCCGTGCGGCCCGATCCGCTGAGGCCTTCCCAGCGCACGCCGAGCTCACCCGCAACGCGTTTTGCGCGCGGGCTGATTGCCGCGTGACGCCCCGTTGGTGCTGCCGGCGGCTGCGCGGCGCGCGATGCCGCCGGGCGGGGAGCAGCCACGACGGCGGGGGCAGCGGCAGCCGCATCAGGCGCGACGACAGGGACAGCGGCGGGGGTCGCCGTGGCGGCCGCTGGAGCGGGTGCGCCGGCTGCCGGCTTCGGTTTTGCTTCACCCGGCGCGAGCAGGTACGCAAGCAGCGTGCCGACGGGAACCGCCTTGCCCTTGGGCGGGCATTCGGGGGGGATGTAGAGGATCCCGTTCTCCAGCGCTTCGCATTCCTGGATCGCCTTGTCGCTTTCCACTTCGAAGAGGATCTCTCCCGCCGTGACAGTGTCGCCCTCCGACTTTCGCCAGCCGGCGAGCGCCCCCTCCTCCATGTTCCACCCCAGACGGGGCATCACTACTTCGAATGCCATCTTTCCCCTCGATCACTCGGCCAGCAGGTCGCGCACCGCCTTCACCACGGTGCGTGTTTCAGGAACCATGTCCTGGAAGAGGGCAGGGCTGTACGGCGCGGGGCAGGAAAGCCCCGTGAGCCGCGCCACCGGTGCATCCAGGTCGTCGAAACCCTTCTCCATCACCTGCATGGCGATCTCGGCGGCCGCGCCGCAGGGCGCGAAGTCCTCATCCACCACGAGCAGCCGGCCCGTCTTTTTCACGGACGCGAGGACGGTGTCGATGTCCAGCGGCGCGAGGCTGCGTGGATCGATCACCTCGATATTGATTCCCTCTTTGGAAAGCTCGTCAGCGGCCTCGAGCGCTTTCTTCACCATGAAGGCCACCCCGACGACGGTCGCGTGCGTGCCCTCCCGCGCAATCGCCGCCTTTCCCAGCGGCACGAGGTGCTCTCCGTCGGGCACGGGCCCTTTCAGGTTGAGCACACCCTTGTGCTCGAGGAAAAGGACGGGGTCATCCGAACGGAGGGCCGTTTTCATGAGCCCCTTTGCGTCGGCGGGNNCCGACGCATCCACGCACGACGATGGGCATCTTCAACCGGCCGCCGCTCATCCATTGGAGCTTCGACATCTGGTTGAACATGTCGCCGAAAGCGTCGGTGAGAAAGTCGATGAACATGAAGTCCACGACCGGCCGCGCGCCGCTTGCCGCTGCACCGGTGCAGAGGGCCGTGAAGCCGCGTTCGGAGATGGGCGTATCGCGCAGGCGCTCCTCCCCGTAGAGCGCGTGCAGGCCGACAGTCGTGTTGAAGTTGCCGCCCCGCGCCCCGATCCCTTCCCCGACGACGAATATCCGCGAATCGCGGGCCATTTCCTCTGCGAGCCCTTCACGGGCCGCATCGACGAAGCTCATTTCGCGCATGTATCTCTCATCCTTCGGCGTAGACGTGGCTCATGACCGAGCCGGGCTCCGGCAATGGGCTTCCGAGCGCGAAGGCCGCCGCATCCTCCGCCATCTGCTTCACCTCGGCGTCGATGGCATCCAGCTCCTTCTTCGTGGCAACCGCGCCGTCGACGATCTTTCCTTCCAGCATGATGATCGGGTCGCGGCTCTTCCACTCCGCGACCTCTTCCTGCGTGCGGTAGCCGGCGTCCCGCATGCCCTCCGAATGCGCCCGCGTCCGGTAGGTCTTGCATTCGATCAGCGTCGGCCCCTCGCCGGCACGCGCGCGCCGCACGGCCTCGCCGGCGGCCTCCCACACGGCGAGCACATTGTTGCCATCAACCTCGACGCCCGGCAGACCGTACGAGGCCGCGCGGGAGGCGACGTTCGTGTTTTTCGTCGCTTTCTTGTACGGCACCTCGGTGGCGTACATGTTGTTCTCGCAGACGAATATCGCGGGGATATCCCACGCCGCGGCAAGGTTGATCCCTTCGTGGAAGGAGCCGTTGTTCGTGGCCCCGTCGCCGAAGAAGGCGACGCCGACGCGGTCGATCTTCAGGATCTTCGCCGCGTAGCCGGTGCCCGCGGCAAGAGTGATGCTCGGTCCGACGATCCCGCTGGAGCCCATGAAGCCGATTTCCGGCTTGAAGATGTGCATGCTCCCGCCCCGTCCGCCCGAGCAGCCTGTCGCCCTTCCCAGGACCTCGGCGAAGAGCTCGCGGGGACTGACGCCCTTTGCCAGCGCATGGCCGTGGCCACGGTGCGTGCTGAACACGCAGTCATCATTGCGCAAGTGGGCGCAGATGCCGGTCGCCACCGCCTCTTCCCCGATATAGGTGTGCACGCCGCCGTACAGCTTGCCCGCGGCATACATCTTCACGAGCTGCTCCTCGCAGCGCCGCAGGACGAGCATCGTGCGGTACAGCGCGAGTGTCTGTTCTTTCGTCGGCGCAGGATCCTTTTTTTTGGCCATTTCCGCGTTTCCTCCCGGGCGCACCCGTTGCTCTCAGTTGAACTTCGTGTTGCCGGCCTGCCCGCCCGCATTCATGGCGGTATTGCCGCCATCGAAGGGGAACAGGACGCCCGTGATCCATGCCGATGCGTCAGAGGCGAGCAGCAGGGCGATTCCCTTTACGTCCTCGGGCTGCCCGAACCTGCCGATGGGGATGCCCTGCAGCATCCTCTTCTCGATCTCGGGATTCGCGGCCCAGAAGGCGGGGAAGCCGGCGTTGGTGACCTGCGCGGGAAGGATCGCATTCACGCGGACCCCGCGGCCGGCCCATTCGGTGCTCAGCTCCCGTGTCATCTCGGCAACAGCGCCCATGCCGACGCTGTAGGCGAAATTGCCGCGTCCCAGCGCCGTGAGGCTTGCGATGGAGCCCATCATGATGATGCTGCCCTTGCCCTGTTTCAGCATGCGGCGACCTGCTTCCTGCGCGCAGCAGAAGCGCGCAACGGTGAGACCCATGACCACCTGCTGGTAGTGCTCCAGGTCGATCTCTTCCGCCGAGCAGCGGAACCCCGGGCCCACGAGGGCGGCGCAGATGTCGATGCGGCCGTATTCCTTGTCAAGCGCGGCGTAGACCGACTTGATGTCCTCCACGCGCGTCATGTCGCCGGGCACGACGAGCGCCCGGCGGCCGAGCTTCTTTGCATAGTCAGTGGTGTCCTTCATGCCTGCCACGTTTTTGTGACTGGGGAGGAGCAGGTCCGCTCCCGCCTCGGCAAACGCCATCGCCATCGCCTGACCCATGCCTGATGCGGCGCCGGTGACGAGGGCGACGCGGCCGTGCAGATCGAACATGTCAAGAACCGTGCGCGCCATGATGTCCCTCCGTTAATATAGGCTNNTCTGCGCGCGTGGTACAAACAGGAAACACCGGAGGAGACCCCATGACATCGCGCGAAAGGGTTCTTGCCGCGCTCCACCACGTGCAGCCCGACGTCACGCCCTGCGACTACTATTCCACCCCGGAGATACACCGCGGGCTGCTGGATCGCCTGCGCGCTCCCTCGGAGGACGCGCTGCTTGATCGCCTCGGTGTCGATATCCGCTACATCTCCCCGCCCTACACCGGACCGCGGCTTGCCACGTTCGACGACGGCTCGCGGACGGACATCTGGGGAATCCGCAAGAAGCCGATGCCCAACGATTACGGTGACTACGCGGAGCCCGTGGGGCTCCCCTACGGGGGCTGGACGACGGTGGAGGAGGCGGAGGCATTTCCCTGGCCGAGCCCGGATTGGTACGACTATTCCGCCATTCCCGCGCTCTGCGCGCGCTATCCGCATCATGCCGTGGCGGCAGGCAGCTTCGGCATCCAGGATTTCATCAACGGCACGGCCTTCGGCCGCGGCGTGGAGCAGGTGCTCCTGGACATCGCGCTGGAGGACCCCGTGTACCTGTTCATCGTCGAGAAGAGGCACCGCTTCGCCCTCCAGCATATTGACCGGATACTCACCGCCGCAAAGGGACGGATCGACCTCGTTCTCTGCGGCGATGATTTCGGCAGCCAGCGGGGCCCGCTCATCTCTCCGGCGTCGTTCGATTCCCTTTTTGCGCCGCGCAAGAAGGAGCTTTTCGACATGGTCCATTCCCACGGGGCCAAAGTCACCCACCATTGCTGCGGCTCCAGCCGCGCTCTGTTCCCCCGGTTCATCGCCCTGGGCATGGACAGCATCCAGACCATACAGCCCCGCGCGGAAGGAATGAACCCGTACACGCTGAAGGCGGAGTTCGGCGGCCGCATCTGCCTGCATGGTGCAGTGGACGTCCAGGGGTGGCTGCAGCAGACGCAGCCCGAGCTGATCCGGCGCGAAGTGCACCGGCTCATGGACGAGGTGGGCAGGGGAGGAGGGTACATCCTCGCCCCCAGTCACAACCTGCAGCCGGATACGCCGATCGACAATGTGCTGGCCGTTTACTCCGCGGTTGCCGAGCGTCGGGGTGACCCGAAGGTTGCATGAGGCGCGGGGGCGCCGCCGTTTATCGAGGACATTTCAAAAGAGTCTCCCGGCCACGACAATGGTTGACAACCGGGACAGGAGCTTCGACAGTTGATTTCAGGAGACGTCAGGATGAGCGCTGGCCCGCGGAGGATTCGTGTCCGGGATCTTGAAACGATCTGTCGGGACGCAATGAGAAAAGCCGGAATGTCGGATCAGGATGCCGCTTTGACAGCCGATGTCCTGGTGACCACTGACACGTGGGGCGTCCACACACACGGCACGAAGCAATTGCGCGGGTTGTTGAAGAACTTCCGCGACGGCAAGATGGACGTCACGGCATCGGCGGAAATCGTTGCCCAGGGAATCTCGCGGGCCCTGTATGACGGGCACCGGTCGATGCCGATGGTCACCTCGCGGCGCGCCATGGCCACCGCCATCGAGAAGGCACGCGCCTCGGGCATCGCGTGGGTGGGAGTCCGCAACAGCGGTCATTTCGGTGCCGCCGGGTTTTACGCGAACATGGCGGCGAAGGAAGGCATGCTGGGGCTCAGCATGTGCAATGTCGATCCCGGCGTGGCGGTGCCGGGATCCCGGGGTCCCGTCCTGGGCACGAACCCGCTCGCCTATGCGGTTCCCGCGGGAGCGGAGAAGCCGGTCTTTCTCGATATCGCCACCAGTGTCGTTGCCGCCGGAAAGGTCTATGCCGCGCAGGCGGCCGGGAAGCCCATCCCCGACGGCTGGCTGATCGACAAGGACGGCCTGCCGACCACCGACCCGACGGGCTACCCGCTCGTCGGCGCGCTCATGCCCATGGCGGGTCACAAGGGATACGGCATCGCCCTGATGATCGAAGTGCTCGCGGGATTNNGGCATGTCGCGGGATGAGTTCGGCACGCGCATGGATAAGCTGATCTGTGGCATCCGCGGAGCGCCAAAGGCGGTCAATGCGGACCGCATCTATCTCCCCGGGGAAAAGGAATGGGACAACCGGGAGAAGGCGCTTCGTGA
>PMDT01000355.1 GCA_003154555.1 Spirochaetaceae bacterium | reverse complement strand
TCAAGGGCACCGTGGTCATGGTGCTCATCTACGCCGTGTCCTTTTTCCTCCAGCTTGCCACGCTCCTCTGGATACTCAATGTTCTGGTGCCGGGCCTCGTCATCGCCATTGCGATCATCTTCCAGCCCGAGCTGCNNTGAACGCGGAGGTGTCGTCAAATCTCATCAGCACCATCTTTTTCGAGGGGACTTCTCTGCACGACGGTGCCATGATCGTGGAGGGGGACCGCATCGTGGCGGCGGGATGCTTCCTCCCCCTGTCCGAGCGGGAAGACGTGGAGAGCGCATTCGGCGCCCGTCATCGGGCCGCACTGGGGCTCGCGGAGGAGACTGACGCGCTTGTCGTTGTCGTCTCGGAAGAGAACGGAGCGATCTCACTCGCCCATGACGGAGACATCCGCTACAACATCACGATGGCGGAAGTGGAGAACGGGCTGAAGAGCCTGCTCCGCGCGGAAAGGCGCGGGGAGGAGCCGCGATGACAGCCCGCCGCTTCATGCGTGTCCTGCTGGCCGATCTCCCTGTGAANNCCGCTCGACGTGACAACGCCGTCCGGTCTTGCGGTCGCCTCGGCATTTCCCAAGACCGTGCGCATCACCCTGCGGGGCGCGGGGGACGCCATCTTTCCGATCCTGGAGGAGGACGTCGGCGCGGAGGCGAGCCTGGAAAGCCATCACTCCGCGGGCGTCTACCGCGCCGAGGTCAAGGTGTCGCGCCACGGAACCGCCCAGAACGTGGAGCCGCTGGAGATCCGGGTGGACCCGCAGGAGATCACATTCACCCTCGAGCCGCTCACGGAAAAGAGGGTCAACCTGATCCCCGACCTCCGTGGCGCCCCCGCCTACGGATTCGAGCTCGTGCAGTCCGCCGTCACCCCTTCGGCCGTCGTCATCCGCGGCGCCCGCAGCCGTGTCCAGGGGGTCTCCGCGCTGCCCACCGAGGAAATCGATCTCACGGGGAGGACAGGCAGTTTCGCCTCCAAGGTGAGGATCATGCTGCCCAGCGCCCTGGTGAGCCTTGCCGGGGACGCCCAGGCGGATTTCAAGGCGACGATCCAGGAATCGACCGTCGAAAAGACGTTCGACGACGTGGCGGTTGAATCGGTGGACCTGTCCCCTCATCTTGCGTTGAAAGCCCCCCCGGGGACGGGCAGCGTGCAGGTGCAGGGCACGCAGCTCATCGTGGACGGCGTGCGACCCGAGCAGGTGCGTCTTCTGCTGGATCTGGCCGGCGTGAGGCGGACGGGTCAGTACACGCTGCATCCGCATCCTGAGACCACCTCGAGCGTCACGGTGCTCGACTGGTCGCCGAAAGACGTGGTGGTGGACATCGTGTCGTCGGGAAACTAGGAGGCGTGCCGCCATGATACTGGGAGTGGGCATCGACGTGGTGCACGTGGATCGCATCCGCCGCTGGCAGGGAATTCCGGGTCTTTACGACCGGTTCTTTCATCCGGAGGAGCTTGCCATCGCCGTGCCCCGCGGCGAGGTGGGGATCCTGTCCCTCGCGGCGCGCTTCGCGGCCAAGGAGGCCTTCGGCAAGGCCATCGGCTCGGGCCTGCGGCATTTCGCCCTGCGCGAAATCGCCGTGCTCAACGACTCGACGGGCAAGCCGTTCATGATGCTGACGGGGTCCGCGGAGACCGCGTTCAAGGACTTCGGCGGCAACCGCCTGGTCTGCTCGCTGTCCCACGAACGCGAGAATGCGCTCGCGGTGGTCATTATTGAAGGGGAGCGGTCATGAGCGACGTCCAGAAAGTGACATTTTTCGAAAAGAAACAGACGGTCTGCCCGATCTGCGCGGCGAAGTTCTTTCGCGAGGACCTGCTCTCCGGCGGAGGCCGGCTGATCGCCGGAAATCTCACGAAGGAGCTGCGCCGGAACTACGAGCCATCGAAGAAATTCGGCGCGATCCACCCGCTGATCTACGCCGTCACGGTCTGCCCAGTCTGCTACTTTGCGGCGCTGCCGCAGGATTTCGCATCCGTACCGGATGCGAGCGTGAGCAAGGCGGAGGTGAACACGGACGACCGGCGCGAGAGCGTGAATGCGATCTTTCCCCAGCTCGATTTCACCGCGCCGCGGACGCTGCATGAAGGCGTGGCGAGCTATTTCTTCGCCACGATGTGCTACGATTTCTACGACAAGAAGTTCAACCCGACCTTCAAGGCGGGCCTCGCCTCCCTGCGCGCGGCATGGCTTCTCTCCGACCTGGATAAGGCGGAACAGGGCGAGAGCTGGGACCACCTTGCGCTGCTCTTCTATCGCAAGGCGCACTTCTATTATGAGCTTGCCCTGGAGCGCGAGAGCGGGGCGCAGGAGGCATTCGACGCCGCCCTTGCCTTCGGTCCGGACCTGGACAAGAACTATGGCTACTACGGGGTCATCTACCTTGCGGCCTACCTCGACTACAAGTACGGCCCGACCGCGGATGCAGAGAAGCGCATTGCAGCGCTGCAATACGCGCGCCGCATGATGGCAAAGATCTTCGGAGTGGGCAAATCGTCGAAGAACAGGCCGGCGGCAATACTGGACAACGCGAAAGAGGTCTACGAGCAGATGGGGAAGGAGATCGAAAAGCTCCAACCCGGCGCGCAGGTCGACGACGAGTCCTCGGATTCCGCCTAGGCCGCGGGGCGGGCACCTTCATGGCGGAGCGCAACATCAAGCTCGTCCTCGCCTATGACGGCACCGACTTTTTCGGCTGGCAGCTCCAGCGGACCGGCCGGACCGTCCAGGGGGTGATGCAGGAAGGCCTTTCGCGCATGCATGGTCATCCCGTTCGCATCGTCGCCGCAGGGCGCACGGATGCGGGCGTGCATGCCACGGGACAGGTTGCAAACTTCCTGTCCAGCCTCGATTCAATCGCCTCGGCGCGTTTCCGCGAAGCGGTGAACAGTTACCTGCCCCGCGACGTGCGCGTGCTGTCGAGTGAAGAGGTGAGTGCGCGGTTCCATGCGCGGAAATCCGCGCGGCTGCGCGTGTATCGCTATTACATCGCGCGCGGGCCGGTGCTGCTGCCGCACCTGCGGAACTATCGCCTGTGGGTGAGACGGGACCTCGACGTCACCCGGCTCAACGGGATGGCCGCCGCGCTTGTCGGCGAGCACGATTTCACCTGTTTCTCCGCGGAAGGGGACGCAAACTTTTCCAAGGTGCGGCGCCTGGACGTGTCGGCTTTTCATGTCGAAGGGGATACCCTTGTCTACACGGTGGCGGCATCGTCGTTTCTGTGGAAGATGGTGCGGACGATTATCGGCACACTGCTGATGCTGGAAGAACAGGGCCTGGGGGCGCGCGAGCTGCGCGTCATCATGGAGGCGGGGCAGCGGTCGAACGCGGGAGGCACGGCGTCCCCGAGCGGCCTTTTCCTGGAAAGGGTTGTCTATGATGCGGGATGCGAAGAATCTCTGGAAGACCCTGAACCTGCTGGATGACTGGCTGTCGGCGGGATTCCGTCGGCCTCATCCCGATGTGATTGTCGACGAGACCCCTGTCCCCTCGAACGCGGCGTCACTTACGGCGGCAGTCGCGACATCCAGTGACGCTGGTGCGCGCGCGGCGGAATTGCAGGAAATTGCGAAGCAGGTCGCGGCCTGCACAAAGTGCGGGCTTTCGGTCAACCGCACTGTCACGGTGCCCGGCGAAGGTCCGCTGGATGCGGCCGTCATGTTCGTCGGGGAGGGCCCCGGGGCGGAGGAAGACCGCACGGGTCGCCCCTTCGTCGGCGCTGCCGGCCAGTACCTGGATACCTGGCTTCCGCCTATCGGTCTCGCGCGCGACCAATGTTTCATCGCAAACTGCGTGAAATGCAGGCCGCCGCAAAACCGGGAACCGCATCCGGATGAGATCACCGCGTGCCTGACCTATCTCCAGCGCCAGGTCGCGCTGGTGCGCCCCCGTATCATCTGCTGCCTGGGCAGGATTGCCGCGCACACTCTCCTGGGCACGACGCGCAGCCTCGGGGAGCTCCGCGGCAAGACCCATTCTTTCCAGGGCATACCCGTGATCGTCACCTACCACCCCAGCGCCGTGCTTCGCGACAAGGCGACCCTGCGGAAGCCGGTCTGGGACGACCTGAAGCGCCTCCAGGGCATGCTCGCGCAATGAGCAGGTTCGTCGAGCTCGCCTTCAATCTGCCCGTCCGCAAGGCCTTCACGTACGCGCTGCCGGACGGTCTATCCGCGACGACAGGGCAGAGAGTTGCCGCGCCTTTCGGGGCGCGCAAGCTCACGGGCATGGTGGTGGGCGAACGCGACTCAGCGCCCGTCGGCGTGGCCGAGATCCGCGAAATCACGCGCGTCATCGACGAGCGGCCCATTTTCGATGACAAGGTTGTCCAGCTTGCGCGCTGGATGTCACGCATGTACATGTGCTCCCTCGGCGAGGCGCTTTCGGCAATGCTTCCGGCCGGGCGGCGCGAATCCCAGCAGGAGGAGACGGCCCTGGAGGAAGAGCCGCGGCTGCACGAGCTTGCGCCGCAGCAGACCGACGCGATAGCGAAAGTGCTGGAGAAGGGCGCCGGGTCATATTACCTCTTCGGCGTCACCGGCTCGGGCAAGACCGATGTTTTCCTCCACGTCGCGCGGGAGGTCGTGTCCCGCGGCCTGGGTGTCATCTACCTTGTGCCGGAAATCTCTCTCACCCACCAGGCCGTGCGCATCTTTCGCGCGCATTTCAAGAACAGGCTGGCGATCCTGCATTCATCTCTCGCGCCCTCTCAGCGCCTGAAGGAGTGGATGCGCGTGCTCGACGGCGACGTGGATATCGTCATCGGCGCGCGCAGCGCGATCTTTGCGCCGTTTCGCCGTCTCGGGCTCGTGGTGATCGACGAAGAGCATGAGGGCTCCTACAAGTCGGGTACGACCCCCCGGTATCACGCGCGCCAGGTGGCCATGTACCGGGCCGGGCAGGAGGGGGCGGTACTCCTGATGGGAAGCGCCACGCCGTCCCTGGAGGCATGGCACCACATGCGGGAAGGCACCCTCACCGGCCTCCGGCTCCCGGACCGGCTGAGCGGCGGCGCAATGCCCGCCGTGGAGGTTGTCGACATGCGCCGGGAACAGGGGCCTCTTTCCGCCACGCTCCTGGACCGGATCGGCCGCGTCCATGCCGAGGGACGGCAGGCCATCCTCTTTCTCAACCGCCGCGGTTTCTCCTACATGTTTCATTGTCGCTCGTGCGGGTACGAGATGACCTGCGCCCACTGCTCGGTGGCCATGACGTATCACAAGGAACGCCAGCGCATGATCTGCCATTACTGCGGATCCTCCGCCGCTCCCGTCACCGTCTGCCCGACATGCGGATCGCTCGACGTGGGCTATTCGGGATTCGGCACGGAAGGGATCGAGGAGGAGCTGGGCCGGCACTTCCCGCATATGGTGACGCGCCGCATTGACACGGACGCCGTGAAAAAGAAGAAGGTGCTGAAGGAGGCTCTGGCCGATTTCCGCGACGGAAAAATCCACGTCCTTATCGGCACGCAGATGGTTGCCAAGGGTCTGAACTTCCCCGGCGTGAAGCTGGTGGGCATCGTCAACGCCGATACCGGCTTCCAGATGCCGGATTTCCGCGCAGCGGAGCGCACATTCAGCCTCCTGGTCCAGGTGTCGGGGAGGGCAGGGCGTTCTATACCGGACGGCATCGTTCTCATCCAGACCTTCCGGCCCGGCGCGGCCGCGATCCTCATGGCGCGTGAAGGCCGCCTGGAGGAGTTCTACGCTGCCGAGCTCGACATGCGCCGACAGCTCGGCTTCCCGCCGTTCAGCAGGCTCATCCGCCTGGTCGTGCGTTCCCGCAATCGGCAGAAGGCACTCGATGCGTGCGCCGCGCTCGCCCGCGCGCTGCAGGAGCCCGTCAGCGGCGTCGCCGAGCTGCTCGGCCCAGCGGAGTGTCCCCTGGCGCGTATCTCGGGAAGCTACCGGTACCACTGCATCGTCCGCGCGACGCGCTTCTCCGAGGCGCATGCGCGGGTGAGCGCGGCGCTGGAGGCATTCCGCGTGCCCGCCGGCGTCCATATCGAGGTCGACGTGGACCCGCAGGCGCTCCTGTGACGCCGGTTGGCGCTTGCGGGCGTTTTTGATACTATAGACTGAAGGCGAGCGCGCAGATGATTCCCATTATCAGACTTGGCGATTCGATGCTCACGAAACACTCGGTCGTGGTGCCCGACATCAATGGCGACATCCAGGCCCTTATCTCGGACATGTTCGATGCGATGGACAGGGGCAAAGGCGTGGGGCTTGCCGGCGTCCAGGTGGGCCATCTGCTGCGTCTTTTCATCACGCGGGTGCCGGGTGATTCGCCGCGGGTCTTCATCAACCCCGACATCCTGGAAACGTCGATCGAGCAGGAGCCCTTCGAAGAGGGCTGCCTCAGCATCCCCGGCCTCTACACGGATGTTGTCCGGCCTTCCTCCGTCCGCGTCCAGGCGTGGAATCTCAAGGGCCGCCCGTTCAGTCTCACGGTGGACGGGTATCTTGCCCGGGTGATCCAGCACGAGTTCGATCACCTGAACGGCATCCTCTTC
>PMDT01000044.1 GCA_003154555.1 Spirochaetaceae bacterium | reverse complement strand
TCTTGCCCGCGCCGTTTCGGCCGAGGAAGCCATAGATCTCGCCGCGCCGGACGTCGAGATTGACGTTCACCACGGCACGCACTGACCCGTAGTTCTTCGATAGCCCCTGCGCCCTGATTGCCGCACCCGCGACGGGCTTCTCCGTCATCATCGTCTGCCTCCTGCACGGCCCCTGGGCCGTGTCGCGCGATGCGCCGGGCGACCGGCCGTCTTCGCGCCCGATGCGATTCTCATGGCAATGCCTTCCGAAATCAGCTTGACGGCCGGCTTGTAGCTTCCTGGTGGAAAATCATCCTTGTGCATGGCGATCGAAAAAAGGGCCGGTATGAGCCCTCGGACAGCATCGATGAGACCCGGATCAAGGAGACCGGTTTCGACCCAGCTTCCGAATGTCTCCTCCAGTACCCGGGTGTCTGCTGCCTGGTGCGCCGCGAGCCTCTCCGCCGGCAGGCGCTCGATGAGCATCTGCAGCTCCGGCAGGCTTAGACCCGCGAGACCCGGCTCCCGTTCCAGTATCTCGAATGAGCCCAGGAGGAAGCGCTCCATTCGCTCCCGCGCGGTTCCGCTCCCCTCGACGACCTCGCGGAGGAGCGTGCCGCGGTACTCCTGCTCCCACGATTCGAAGACCGACAGGATGAAGTCCTCCCGGGACGGAAAAAATGAATAGAAGCTGCCCTTCGAGATGCCGGCGGCACGGGCGATGTCATCAACGACGAGCAGCCGCAGGCCCACCTTGTTGATCAGGCTCTTGCCTGCCGCAATCAGCCGCCCCGTGATAAGCGCCCGTTCTTTTTCTGTAAATGCGCGTGGCATATCACCTCTATGACCATATTAGCAAAAATGGTCATAGAGAATATACACGCTTCGGATGCCCTTTGCAAGAGGGGCGGGCTACTTTACTGTCCTGCAGTCTTTTTATAGTTTTGCAGCACATGCGGCGCAGCACGGGTGACGGCTTCTCTGTCTTTCGCATACGCGACTTTCGCGCGTATCTCGCCGCGAGGGCGCTTGCCTCCCTCTCTTCCCTGATGCTCGGGGTCGCAGTCGGCTGGCACGTCTACGATCTCACCGGCAGCGCGTTCGCGCTCGGCATGGTCGGGCTGTCCCAATTCCTGCCGGCACTCCTGTTGTCCCTGCCGGGGGGACTTGCGGCTGACCGATTCGAGCGCCGCACCATCCTCCTTCTCTGCTTTTCCCTGGAGATCGTGGTCGCGCTTCTCCTGGTATGCGTCTCACTCTTCGCCGGCGTAAGTGCGGGTTGGATTTTCCCCATTGTCGCCCTGACCGGTGTCGGGCAGGCATTCCTGGGGCCGGCGGGACAATCGCTGCTTCCTTTCCTCGTGCCGAAGAAGGATTTTTCGAGGGCCGTGGCTTGGAACTCGAGCACATTCCAGATCGCCACGATTGCGGGGCCTGCCGTCGGCGGGCTGTTGTACGCATTCGGTCCGGCCTGCGTCTATGCCGTGTCGGCGGGCTGCTATGCGGTTTCGGTGTTCCTCGTGTCACGCATCCGCACGAAGCTGCGCGTCGCCGCCGCAGCGAAACCGGGTTTCGAAGGGCTGCTCAGCGGTCTCCATTTCGTCGTCTCGCGGCCGACCATACTTGGTGCGATCTCGCTGGATCTTTTCGCGGTCCTTTTCGGCGGCGCGACCGCGCTCCTGCCCATCTACGCCCGCGATATCCTCCACGTGGGCCCCTGGGGTCTCGGGCTGCTGCGGAGCGCCCCCGCGGTGGGCGCGGCGGCGGTTGCCTTCCTGCTCGCGCACAGGCCGCTCGCGAAGAAGGCAGGAGCACGGATGTTCGCCTGCGTCGTCATTTTCGGCCTCATGACGATCGTCTTCGGTGTTTCTCGCTCGTTTCCCGTCTCACTGGCAGCCCTCGCGGTGCTGGGAGCGGCGGACATGGTGAGCGTCGTCGTGCGCCAGACGCTCGTGCAGATCAATACCCCTGACGAGAACCGGGGACGGGTCAGCGCAGTGAACTCGATCTTCGTCGGCGCCTCCAATCAGCTCGGCGAGTTCGAGTCGGGCGTGACGGCGGCCTGGCTCGGGGCCGTTCCCGCCGCCGTGCTCGGCGGCATCGGCACCCTTGTCGTCGTGAGCATCTGGATTTTTCTTTTTCCATCACTGCGCCGCGCGGACAAGCTCGAAGCGGGGCCAGCGGTCGTGAAGCCGGAGGAGCCGGTGTCGGTATAAAGGAAAAGGCCAGTCGGCGGACTGGCCTGCATCTAGCGGCGAGGGGACTCGAACCCTTGACACTGCGGATATGAGCCGCATGCTCTACCATCTGAGCTACGCCGCTATGGGTCTCTTTTCGCGTGGACTATAGCAACGCCCCATGCTTCTGTCAATTGAGCGCACCCACCGGCTCCGCTTGACCGCTCTGGATCGGCCCGGTAGAATCCGAAAAAATGGTGACACTCCCGGACCCCGCACCGCGCAGAGAAAGCAGCTCCGATGGATCATGAGTGCAACCTGACTGTCCGCTCGTACGAATGCGACTCGTATGGACATGTCAATAATGCCATCTACCTGAACTACCTCGAGTTCGCGCGGCATTCCTATCTCCACGACAACGGGATTTCGGTCGGGGAGCTCCGTGCTTCCGGCCATGGCCTTCTGGTCGCACGCATCGACATCCAGTACCGGCGCCCCGCCTACACTGATGATCGCCTCGTCATCCGCACGCGCGCCGTGCGAAAAATGCGCATCGGCGGTGTGCTCGAACAGACGGTGCTGCGTGGTGAGGAGGTCGTGGCGACGGCGCAGGTCACCTGGGTCTGCGTCGACGGCCGCGGGAGACCCGCCCGCCTTCCCCCGGCGTTCGAGCGGGAGGGATTCAACCCGTGAAGGTCCAGGCGCGCCTTTCATCACTTTTCGTGAGCGCGCTTTCGCAGTCCCTGCCGGTAGAGCTCATGCAGCGGGTCGCGCGGATGGTGATCCCCGGCTATGACATCTACGAGCGCTCGGGATTTCCCGCCGCGATTCCCATGCCGCGGGCTGACGCGGCGCGGCACATCCTGAAGGACTTCAACCAGGAAGGCCAGTTCCTGAAGCTCATCGAGGCGCTCATCCAGGTGACGACCCAGGGGAACATGGGTCGCGAGGTGCGCATGCACCTTTTGCCGCGCATCATCGCCGAGATCGAGGACCAGGGTTTACGTTACAGCACGGAAAAGGGCATGTTTGTCGAAGCCGGCGAGCACGAGCGGACGATGGGGTGGGGGACCCTGCGGGAAGGCCGGACCTACGAGTTCGCCCTTCTCCGAATCGATGTCGCAGGCAGCTCGGAGCTCGTCCGCCGCTACACCAAGGAGCAGGTGAGCTCTGTCTATGCAATGCTGCGCGACATGGTCACCCGTTTCGTGGAGAAGCGTGAGGGCCGTGTCTGGAGCTGGGAAGGCGACGGCGGGCTTGCCGCTTTCTATTTCATCGAAAAAACGATCCAGGCAACGCTCTGCGGAATGGAGATCGTCCACGACCTTTTCCTCTACAACCTGCTGGGCCGGACCCTGCCCGAGCCGTTGAACCTGCGGCTCGCGGTGCATGCCGGTCCGTGCCGTTTTCTGCGTTCTGCCAAGGAGGCTGCCGGGGACACCATGCGGAGGGTCGAGCTGCTGGAGTCGAGCTACACGCCACCGGGCTGCCTGACCGTGTCTCCGGGGGTCTTCACGGACCTGGGAAGCAAGCTGTCTCCGCTCTTTGCTCCGGTCCCGGGACCCGACAATGGCACTCTCTTCCGCTATTCGCTGGGGTGGGAAAAGAAATGAAGACCACCGTCTTCACGTCGAGTCCTTCCGCGCTGCAGCGCCTGGCAGGGTTCAAGGGCAGAGGCGCCGCGGAGCTGGACTTCCGTCCCTTTGCGGAGTTTAAGAAAATGCTCGCCCAGCTCGCTGACAGTCCCGTTGTGTACGTGGATATCCGCGAGCTCACCGACCGTGAGCGGGCGAAGCTGCTGGACCTCATCTCCGCCAACCAGTCGGTTCGCGTCGGGATCCTGGACCCCGCGGGCTCCGTGAAGGATGTGGCGGCCCTTTTTCATGCAGGCGTCGTGGATTACATCGGAAAGCCCCTGATCGCCAGGGGCATTCCGGCAGAACGGCGTGCAGCGGCCGCGGCATTTGCCGGCGGCGCGGAACTGGATGGCGAAAAGGCGGACGCCAGGCCCGTGCCGCAGGGATCAGCGGATGCCTGGGCCGAGGTCCAGTCGGGCAGGGAGTACGCCTTTGCCTTCCTTTTCGTGGAGGTGGACGACGCGGAAGAGCTGAAAAAGAGGCACGAGCCCGACAACCTGGCGACGGCAATGGATACATTCCGCGAGTTCGTCTCACGGATCGCAAGCCAGCATGGCGGGCGGCTCTGGATGTGGTCGCGATTCGGCGGTCTGGTCCTGTTTCCGTTGAAGTCGGAAACCTCGCACGCCGCTCTCTGCGGAGTCCGCATCCTCCTGGCCAGCATCTTCTATGACGTGGAGGAGTCTCTGCTCCCCGGTCGCATCTCCTTCCGCATGGCCCTCTCCCACGGCACGACCGTGTATCACGATAGTGATACGGGTCGTATCGTCTCAGATGCCATTAACTCGATCTTTCACCTCGGCCGCCGCTTCGCGCGGCCCGGGCAATTCGTCCTGAGCGCAGAGGCGCTGGAGCTTGTCCCATCGGCGCTCCAGGGCTTCTGCCAGCCGGTGGGCATCTTCGAGGGACGGCGCATCGTGCGGATGCTGCGGCCCTCCTCGTCACTGGGCGTGCGCGAGGCAGTCGCTGAATGGGACGGGTGACGCTCTTCCTCACGACACGACTGCGCTTTCTTCTCCTGCTTTCCCTTTGCGTCATTTTTTCCTCCCTCGCTCTTGTCTGGCTCGTTCGCGCGGTCATCACGCCGGACGCCGGACTCCTGCGCTACGAGCCGGAAGCGATTCTCCTGGATGGACGGCTGGTCTACTCACCGACGACGCCGAGCTCCGCCCCCACCGCGGCGGGAGTCGTCCCGGGGCAGGACGCGATTCTGGCGGTGGACAGGCATGGCATTGCCAGCTCGCACGACCTCGTGCGCGCGGCGCAGGGCATCACGCGCTTTTCACCTTATCTCCTGACCGTGATGCATCCCCATGGTGGGACTGTCACGTTCGAGGTCGCCCCATGGTTCCGGCCGATGCGGCCGGAGTGGATCTGCGAGATTGTTTTCTGCCTGTCGCTCGCCTTCATGGCCTTCGCCCTGTCCTGGCGCCTGCCTCTTGAGCCGTTCACGCCCCCGCTCGTTCTTGCCGCGCTCCTGATGCTTGTCTTTACCGCGGTGATGCCATTTTCGTTCAACGACGTACCGACGAATGCGCTTGCCAACGCCGGCAATATCTCATCCTGGCTGCTTGTTGTTTTTGCTGCGCTCTTCCCGTGGAAGCGGGGGAAGCGGTCGATTCGTGTCGCAGGTCTCGTCCTGCTCCTTTCTGCCTACGGAGCATTCTGCGCCTGGCGAACAACGGTCTTTTCGTTCTGGATGAGCTCGGGTGAGGAGCAATGGCTCACACTCTACAAGCGGCTGGGAGGAGCGATCATTGTCTCAGACGCGACAGCCTACGTTGCGCTGGGCACATTGCTTGCGAGCGCCTACGTTCGCGCGCGAATTCCCCGGGACAGGCAGATGCTCCAATGGCTTCTCGCGGGTTTCCTGCTGGCCGTCCCGCCGTATTTTTTCATGAATCAGCTGCCGCTCATCCTTGGTGAGGCGACGCGCAGCATCGGTCTGGGCTCCGTTTCCCTCCTCTTGCTTTCGATCCTTCCGGTATTCCTGCTGATCGCCCTGACCCGACGCCAGGAGCTTGACATACGACGTTTTCTGGCCCGCTACTGCCTCTATGCCACGCTCCTCGTGATCATGGTCGCATTGTTTGCCGTTGTCTTTATCCCCTTGAAGACGTACATGGAGAATGCCTACCGCCTCGCCTCCCCGATGCCGGAGCTTTTCGCTTCGGGTCTCATCCTGCTTTTTCTGCTTTTTCTCCGCATTCCCGTGGATCGGATTTTCGATCCAAAGCGTCGGATTGCACGACCAACCTCCGCGGTTTCCGCTCCCTCCGCGAGCGAGGTCGACAGGACCATGAGCGAAAAGCGGCTGGCGGACCTGCGCATGCTGTTTTCCGGCATCTCCCGTGCCCTGAGCGAGCCTGCGACAAGGCTCGCCGCAGGCGCGGAGCTTTCAATCGACAAGGACCGTGAGCGCGCCGCGGCCGATCTTCTCCACTTTGCCAGAACTCTGGACAGCGTGACGGGCGGGGCGCCGGCCATCCGCGGCGAGGTCGATATCGCTNNCATCGCATCCCTCGCTTTTTCCGCGGTCTGCGATGCGCGCTCCCGTCATCCGGCCGTGTCGTTCGTGCGCGAGACGTCGGCGTCGGCGAGGCTCCGTTGCTATCCGGAAGAGCTCGGCCAGGCAATCGCCGCAGTGCTGGATAACGCTGCGGAGGCCGCGGCTTCTCGTGATGCCCGCGTCGAGCTCCGGACCGTTGTGACGGGAGAGCGAATCGTCATAGAGATATCGGACAACGGGCCCGGGTTGAGTGCAATCCTCCGCCGGAAGCTCTTCCAGCCATTCTTCACGACAAAGCCCGGCCACCAGGGTCTCGGGTTGTATNNCGAAGGAGAAGCAGAGTGTCTGAGGGAGTTGCGGTCTGGACGGACGGCGGCTGCGTGGGAAACCCCGGCCCCGGCGGATGGGCTTTCGTCGCCGTTCTGGCGGACAGAACAGTAGAGCGAACCGGATTCGAGAAGCAGACAACGAACAACCGGATGGAGCTTGTTGCCGTGCGGGAAGCGCTCAAGGAATGCGCCGCCGGGGCGCCCGGGGCGCCGATCACGCTCAGCACGGACTCGCAGTATGTGCAGAAGGGCATCACCGAGTGGATACACTCCTGGGCGCGAAATGGATGGAAGACCAGCGCGAAGAAGCCCGTGAAGAATCTCGATCTCTGGCAGGAGTTGTGGGACCTCTCGCGATCGAGCTCAGTCACCTGGAAATGGGTCCTGGGCCATGCCGGGAATGAGCTGAACGAGCGATGCGACAGTCTCGTCCAGGAAGCTATCGCGAAAGGGCTCAAGCAGGGGGAATAATCCCGCCGTACCCGGTATCGGGAGGCGGCATGCTCGCAGTAGTTGCCAGCCATGCTCCCGTGGGCATGGAAGGAGAGCTGATATCTGTGGAGGTGGACATCCGTCGAGGCCTGCCGGGAATCGACGTGGTGGGGCTCCCGGACGGTGCGGTGCGGGAATCCAAGGACCGCGTCAGGGTCGCCATCAGGAACAGCGGTTTCACCTTTCCCCCGGACAGGATCCTTATCTCGCTGGCTCCGGCAGGGGTGCGCAAGGAAGGAGCGTCGTTCGACCTTCCCATCGCGCTGGGCATACTCGCCGCTTCCGGGCAGGTGCCGCCAGACAGCATTGATCACACCATGGTGCTGGGAGAGCTGAATCTGGGCGGCGGGGTGCGGCCCGTCCATGGCGTCCTCTCCGCTGTTGGCACCGGCCTCGGGGCCGGCATGACCACATTCCTCGTGCCCACCGAAAACCTTCGGGAGGCGCGGGCGCTGCACCAGGGGAATATCCGCGGAATCGCGTCATTGCGGGAGGCGGCAGTCGCTCTCTCACAACAGGACGTCCCTGCAGCAACGGAAGGTTCGGATTGCACGGAACTCCTGCCTTCCCCCAACCCTGCGGGCATCGACATTTCAGACATTCGCGGTCATGCCGCGCTCAAAAGGGCGCTTGAGGTCGCCGCGGCAGGAAGACACCACCTCCTTCTCTTTGGTCCTCCCGGCAGCGGAAAAAGCATGAGCGCCAGGGCGCTCCCCGCCTTGCTGCCGCCGCTGGACCGGGAAGAGTCGCTGGCGGTGACGCGCATTCATTCCATCGCGGGGCTGCTCGCCCCGGACCAGGGGCTTATCGAGCTTCCGCCTTTTCGCATGCCCCATCATTCCGCATCCGCGGAAGGCATACTCGGGGGAGGGCGCCTGCTGCGACCGGGGGAGGTTTCCCTGGCGCACCACGGAGTGCTCTTCCTCGATGAATCCCCGGAGTTCGGCATGAGCCTGCTCCAGGGGCTCCGCGAGCCGGTGGAAGACGGCTGGGTGTCCATCGCGCGCGCAGGATGCTCCGTCCGCTACCCGGCCGGCTTCCAGCTCGTTCTCGCCTTTAATCCGTGCCCGTGCGGGAATCTCGGTCGTGAGAGCCACGCCTGCATCTGCAGCACAACGGAGATCCATCGCTACTGGCGGAGAGTTGGCGGCGCGCTCCTCGACCGCATCGATATCCGCATCCCGCTGAGTCCGGTGACGGCCTCAGAGATGTGCGCATCCGCCGACCCGGAGGAAGGAAAAGCAGCCCGTCGAAGGGTTGTTGAAGCCGCGCTGATCCAGCGACAGCGGTACGCAGGGCTGGACTTTTGCTGGAATTCCCGTATTCCTGCCGGACAGATCGACAGATTCTGCGCGCTGGACCGGGAATGTCGTGAGACCCTCGTGCGTGCCGCCGAAAAGTCGCTCATCTCGTCCCGGGCATTCCATTCCATCCTTCGCATGGCACGGACGCTCGCGGACCTCGACGCGTCGGAGCCCATTCTGCCCGCGCATATCCGGGGAGCCGTCCAGCACAGGCGCTACGGCGACGGTGATTTTTTCTGGACCCGCGGCCACGCTTAGAATACCTTCACTTTATCGGAAATTAACACACACTCTCTTGATGGCACACGGGGCTTGTGGCTACTATTTCGTTGAGAGGGGAAGCGGAATGAAACTGTACACCAGGACGCACGTGGCGATTCTCGGAGTCATCCTCGCGGCGGTCGCACTCGGGGCAGGGATCGCTGTCACGGCGCTCGTCATCGTTCCGCGCGCCGTTCAGCGGGAGCTCTCCGCGCTGCCGGTGCGCGGCGTCGAACAGGTTCCTACCATGAACGTCCAGTTCAACAGCGCGACTCCCTCGCTGAAGCCGGGTGATCTCACCGACGACGAGCTGAACAGCATCCAGATCTATGACCGGGTCAACAAGGCGGTGGTGTATGTCACCACGCTGACGACCCAGTACACCTGGTACTACCAGGCCGTGCAGCAGGAAGGAACCGGGTCCGGCGTCATCATCGATCAGCAGGGGCACGTCCTGACGAACAATCACGTGGTCGCCGGTGCGGACAAGATCAGCATCAGTCTCGCCGATGGAACAGTGGCAGACGGCAAGGTTGTCGGCACGGATCCCGAAAATGACCTGGCAGTCGTGCAGTTCAATCCCAAGGGAAAGACGCTTACCACGGTGTCTTTCGGGGACTCCTCCGCCCTCAAGGTCGGCATGAAGGTGCTCGCCATCGGCAACCCCTTCGGTCTCGATCGCACGCTCACGACCGGAGTCGTTTCGGG
>PMDT01000004.1 GCA_003154555.1 Spirochaetaceae bacterium | reverse complement strand
GTACCCCGCTAGGGATGTACCAGCAGCACCGGGATCCTCGTCTCGTGCGAAAGGCGATCGGCGAGGCTTCCCAGCAGCCTGCCAATCAGCCCTGTGCGCCCGTGGGCCGAGATCGCGATCAGATCGGCCTTGGATCGCACGGCAAAGTCCCGCAGGACGCGGGCAATCGGTCCCTTGTCGGGAATGACGCACGTGGAGACGATGACACCGGACTTTTTCACGCTGGCGGCAATACCCTTCAGGTACTGGCCCGCCTCCGTGACGACATCGTCGTCGAGGCACGCGGAGAGCTGCGCATCGCGGAGCAGGTACTCGTAGTGCGGCTTGGCGAGAGCGCGGACCAGGACGATCTCCGTTCCTTTGCCGGCAATCTCATTCACGTGGTCCAGGACGCATTCCGCCCCGGAGGAACCGTCGAGGGGGACGATTATTTTCCTGTACATTCTACACCGCCTTCTTGTGGGGGCCGGGTTCCGCCCGGCGAACGGTGGTCGGGATGAGGAGCGAGCTGATCGCGCCGAGCAGCACGAAGATGCTCGCCGCCAGCGCCGCCGCCCGCGTGGCATCCACGAAGGATTCCTTGATGACGCGCCCCACCTCCTGCGCGGCGGCGGTGTTCGCGGCTCCGGCCGGGGCGCCTTTCACCCCGATCGCTCCCTCGGAAAAGCTCGCTCCCCGGTCCAGTGATGTGACGATGGCGTTCTTCACGAAGGGGGGAATGTCGGCAACCGTCGCAAGACGCGTCTGCGCCGACAGGGACAGTGTCGTGCTGAGGACGGCACCGATCACCGCGGTGCCCAGCGCGGCACCGACCTGGCGCAGCGTGTTGTTCGCCCCCGATCCTGCGCCGAGCCGGTTCTGCGGGATCTCACTCAGGACGATATTGGTGAGCTGTGCGATGGCAAGCCCGACACCGACGCCGTAGCCGAGCAGCACGAGGATGATCGCCGTCTGCGATGTGTCCGTGCGCAGCAGGCGGCTCAGGGCGAATATGAACACGGCTTCGAAGACCATGCCCGCCGTCACGATCCACTTGGGGCCGAAACGGGCTGAAAGCAGGCCGGCCGTGGGAGCGACGAGGAGCGTCAGGGCGGCAAAGGGCAGGAATGTGAGGCCGGTGGCCAGTGCCGTGTAGCCCAGCACGCCCTGGAGGTAGAGCGACAGGGCGAAGATCACGCCGAACTCGCCCAGCGCCACGATGGAAACAGTGAGGAGCCCGAACCGGAAGCTCCGGTAGCCCAGCAGGGTGAAATCGAAGAGAGGCTCTTTTCCGCGTTTTTTCAGGGAGAGCTCCCAGAACACGAACCCGGCGATGCCTGCGATGGCGATCACGAAGCTTGCCGCGGAGAAGGACACGCCGGCAAATGGCCATGCCCACGATCCGATTGCGAACCCGTTCTTCGGTGCGATCCACCCGTAACTCTGGCCCTCGATCAGTCCGAGCACAAGTGCGCCGACGCCAACGGTGACCAGGAGGATGCCCGGCACGTCGATCTGCGCGCGCCCGCCTTCCTTGCGGGATTCGTCGACCACGAGGAATGCGCCGATGAATGCCACGACACCGATGGGGACATTGATGAAGAATGCCCACCGCCAGGTCGCCGCCGTGGCCAGCCACCCGCCCAACAGGGGGCCCAGAGCGGCCGACGCGCCGGCGATCGCGCCCCAGACCCCGAATGCGACGCCGCGCATGCGTCCGGTGAACGTCCCCGAGATGATGGAGAGTGTGGAGGGCGATGTCATCGCTGCGCCCAGTCCCTGCAGCGCCCGGGCACCGATCAGCATGCTGATGGAGGAGGCCGCTCCCGAAAGGACGGAGCCGGCGACGAACACCACGACGCCGATCACGAACATGCGCCTCCGGCCGAACTGGTCCCCGATCCTCCCGAATGTCACGATAAGCGCCGCGTACACCAGCGCGTAGACGGCGTTGACCCACTGCAGGTCGGCGAGATTCGCCGTGAACTCGGAGCTGATCGACGGCAGGATGACGTTGACGATGGTGCCATCGATGATGACGATCGCCAGGCCCAGCCCGAGGACCAGGAGCGCCAGCCACTGCCGTGCCGTGGCCGGGGGAGAGCTGGATGAGGCGGGAGCTGTCGCGCGGGTTTTTCTCATGGAGGAATTGTGAAGCCGCAACCGCGACTTGTCAACGCGCAGCAGCATATTCAGAAGAAAAGCGGCGCCAGGAGAGCCATCGCAAGAGTGACTGACGCGCAGCTTGCGAAGTTGACGACGTCGTTGTTCACGAATGAAAGCCCACGTACCCGGCGATTGGGCAGTCCTTGCGGCGAGAACCTGCGCTCGGTCACGGTGCGCATATCATCGGCGGACGGGCCTCCGCCCGCCGATGCCGCGGCGTACTGCGCCTGCACGGTGGCGCCAAGGAGGCTGTCCACCACTGAACCGACAAAGCCCGCCGCCGTGACCGCGATCGCGATCCTCAGGAATCCCCCGGGAAGGGAAGCCTGGACCACATTCACCACGCCAAAAACCAGCGCGATGAAAAATGCGCCGCCAAGCGCCACGAGCGTGCCGAGAAGGCTTACCCCGCCGGACACGCCGCGCGGTACCGGGCGGAAGGTGAGCAGCGACACGGGAGCAGAGGGGGAGAGAACGCCGAGCTCGCTTGCCCACGTGTCTGCCGTTGACGAGGCGAAAGAGACGGCGAATGCAGCGGCCCACGCCGGGTCGGACGTGAGCCGGTAGAGCACGGCAGTGAGCATTCCCATGCCGCCATTTGCGAGCACCTGGAATGCGTCGCGGCGGCTTCCCTTTTCATGAATGGCCGAAAGCCATTCTTTCTCGCTTCGATGGATGTACCCGATCGCCGTGGAAGAAACAAAGAATGCCATGAGCACGAGCCAGAAAAGCGGGCCGCCGCAGGCGAAGATCATCGTGCCGAGCACGGTGCCCGCCGTCGCGCCCCCGACGTCAACCGAGCCGCGCCAGAGGGTCAGGAGCGCCGCCGCGGCATTCAGGGCAAGCCCGATGCCGAGCAGAAAGGGAAAGCTCATGCGAAAAGCGCCCACGCCATGCCGGCGACCGCGAGCGGCACGGTGATGTTATCGATGCCCAGGGGCGTGACGAGCTCCACCGCCGTGGCGACGCAGGCGACCAGGGCGGCGATGCCGGCGGCGGGGAGCATCGTTCCATACCGGGACGAAAAGAGGAGAACAAAAACGAGAGCGACGACGAATGACGCCGCGAACATCGCCGCTGTTCCCGCGACGCTCTTTCTGCCGCCCCAGATGCGGAAGGATGGACCGTCACTTCCCTCGCCGATCAATGCGGCAAGCCCGTCTCCCCAGCCGAGAACCAGCACTGCCATTCCCCCGATCCAGGTCGGCAGCACGGCGCGCCAGCAGAGGTTCACGAGGACAAGCAGTGACAGGGGGAAGTAGACAGTGCCCCAGTTGCGGCCGTCCGCGCCATCGTCCATGGCGGGCAGAAGATGAAAGCGGATCGCCAGCGCGTTGATGACGATGAAGCTGAACGGTCCGACCGACGCCACCCAGGGGTTGTCCATCAGGGCCATTGCGATAAGCCACCAATGCGCCACGCCGATATGGATCACCTTGCGGGTGGCGGCGGGCTGCATCCGATTCCGCCTCACAAGAAGCGTCGCCACGCCGATGAATCCGAACACGAACGCATATGAGGCGACCAGGCCGAGACCGTCACGAATTGCCGGGGACATCGCGGGGGAGTATACCGGCGTCGAGCC
>PMDT01000292.1:3394-3526 GCA_003154555.1 Spirochaetaceae bacterium | reverse complement strand
CGTTGCCGGCAATATCCTTCATTGTGAAATCGAGAACTGTTTTCTGCTCCATGTCAAAAAGATAACAGCTCCTGCGGTGAAAGCAAGTGAAGATGACAGTGGCGGCAGGCCGGACCTTCCGCCGCCCGAATG
>PMDT01000292.1:0-3375 GCA_003154555.1 Spirochaetaceae bacterium | reverse complement strand
TGCCACGGAGTACCGTGGCCGCCCTAGATGTACGCCTGCAGGAGGCGGCTGCGTGCCGGCGTCTGCAGCTGACGGATGGCACGCTTCTCGATCTGGCGGATCCTCTCCTTCGTGAGACGGTAACGGGCGCCCAGCTCACGAAGGGACAATGCACGGCCGCCGTTGAGGCCGAAGCGGGCCCGGATAATCTCCGCCTCCTTGCGCGCCATGGTGCTGAGCACGGCCTCGATATCGTCGCGGAGCGCCTGGGTGATGACGCGCTCGTCATGGGTCGGAACTCTCTTATCCTCCACCGTGTCGCCGAATGGGGAGGCATCCTCGCCCATGCCGATCGGCGCGTCGAGGGAAATCGGCTCGCGCGCGAAGGATAAGAGACGCGCCGTGCCGGGGCTCAACAAGTCGCCCGAAAGGTTGCCGTTCTCCAGCTGCGCGAGCTCGGCTGCCTTGTTCACGGGCAACCGGATCGTGCGCGCCTTTTTGCCGATGGCATTCAGGATGGCCTGGCGTATCCACCAGACCGCGTACGAGATGAAATGATATCCCTTCTCCACGTCAAAGCGGTCGATCGCGTTCAAGAGTCCGATATTTCCCTCGCTGATGAGGTCTTCGAGGGGGAGGCCCCGATGCTGGTACTTCTTGGCGACGGCAACGACAAAGCGCAGGTTGGCGCGGACGAGCTTCTCTTTGGCGATCTCGTTTCCCGCAGTCGCCTGGCGTGCGATTATCTCCTCTTCCTCCCGTGAGAGAAGGGGGGTCTTGTTGATCTCCTTCAGGTACAGGAACAGGACATTCTCTTCCTTTTCCGACTTCTTCTCCCGGGTTGCCGACGATGATCCGTTCATGCGCGCCTCCACATCCACAAGTTTCACTGTGAATGTAATGACGGGCCTCGCATTGCTCCATTAAGGTCAAGTTAATATTCGTTAAAGAAAGCGGCGCCGGACGCTAATAAACTGTTATTTCGCAGGGCTCTTCCAGAATGCATCTTCGACCAGTTGCCGCGACGACGCATGGACCTGCATCGTGCCTCCTTCAGCCCGCGGGCTTCTTCTGGTTTCCCAGCCGCACGGCGATGCAGTCATAGAGCATGCGGTCGGGGAGATATGCCGAGACTGAGCGCGTGATGATCCGGTAGCCCGCCTTGTCGAACGGCGCGCGCGCGGCAAGGAGCGCAACCACGTCGGGTGCGCCTTCCATCTGCGCGATCAGGGCGGCATCCTGGGCGAGCACGAGCGGCTTCGCGCCGGGCATCGTCACCACCGACAGGGGGACGAGGTCGAGCGCCGCCAGGGCGTCGACGGGCAGGGACTCGGCCAGCGCGGAGACCGCCTGCTTGGCCTCGAGCTGGATCATGCGCGCCTTTGCATCGGGAATGGCGCTCTCCACGGCGGCGGTGAGAAGGTCGATGAGCCGGTGACGGACCTCGCCGAGGTCCTTCGCGTTGGACAGCTCCCCGAGCGCGGGATGATTCTTGATGGCCTTTGCAAGGCCCGAGATCTCGCGCAGGTAGGCGTTCTTCTGCGAATCGGGGATGTAGTGCATCACGACGATGCGCACCGGCATGTCGTCGGGTGCGGTGTACGCGATTCCCACGGGGCTCCATCCGATGGCGCAGAACAGCTCGCCGTCTCCCGCCACCCTTCCGTGCGGACACGCCCAGCCGTGACCGATGCCCGTGTTGGCCGCTTTCTCGCGGGTCATCACGGCGCCATTGAAATCCAGGCCCGCCCGGAAATCGGGTATCGCCTCGATCAGCGTCCCCAGGTATTGCAGGCTCTTTTCCTTGTCGGCCTCGGGAAGCTCGATGAGCCTTCCCTCCTGCAGGGCGTCCAGCAGGCTTTTCATGCGCGTCCCTCCGATGGCCTGCCACGTGCAAGCCCGATGGATTCCTTCCCGTCTTTCAGCTTCCAGTCGCTGCGCCCGTTGTAATAGAGGAGTATCTCGTCGTCTCCGCGGAGCACGGGGCAGGAGGCGTAGACGTGGCTGTACTTCCACGGCGCGCCGGGAGACACAATGGGCGTCGGGGAGGCTCTCTCCCAGCAGAGCCCGTCGGTGGAGCTGAGGAGAAGAATCGCCGAGGTGCTGATTCCCGCGTTGACGGAGATGCCATTCTGGAATCCGGCCCAGCCGTCCGCAAGCTGCATGACGCGGATGCACCCCGGGCTGAGGTTCATGAGCGGATCACCGGCGTCTGCCTCCAGGAGCGGCCGTGGATGGGGAACATAGGGCCCGCCGAGCGCGTCCGCTTCCGCAAGCCCGATAGACGCGGGCTCGTTGAAGCCGCAATCCGGCACGCGCACGAGCGACGCGCTGTAGTACAGCCGGTACTTTCTGTTCGCCTTGACCAGGCAGGGGTTGCCGACAGCAGACCCGGAGCCTTGCCGGTGATGCCAGGCCAGAGACGGCTCCAGCAGTATCCGAGGATGCTGCCAGCGGCGGAGATCCACGGAAGACCGCATCTCGATCCACGACCTCCACTGCCGGCGGGGCAACACCGTCAGGGCCAGGCCGAATGCGGGGTACCGCTCGTAAAGAAGGTGCCACGTGCCGGCTTCCCGGTAGACCCACGGTCTCATTGCATGCCGGACGCAGATGCCGCGATCCCGCCATGCAAGCCCGTCCGACGATGTGTAACGGTGAATGCCCCAGGCGGAGTGGGCGAAGAGGTGCCACTGTCCATCCGGTGAATCCACCGATGAAATGACGGCAGGATCCGCGATGACGGGGGACAGGAACGGGTGCGGGATGAGCGGGTCGTCGCCGGCGTCCTGCCAACGGAGCGCGCGGAGATCCCCCCTGCTCATCATCAATCCACCCCGAACTTTTTGAAGAACCAGGTCTTCACGATGTGGGTGATCACGCAATAGACGACAAGGAATCCGGCGATCCACGCCCAGTAGATGGCCGGCAGCGGAACGAAGCCCAGCATGCCTGCCACCGGCGAATAGGGGAGATACACGGCAATTGCCATGATCAGGAGGGTGAAGAAGAGCATGACGGGGCTTGCGCGGCTCTGCAGGAAGGGAATCTTCCTGGTCCTGATGATGTGCACGATCAGCGTCTGCGTCAGGATTGACTCTACGAACCAGCCGGTGTGGAACAGGGCCTCGTAGTAGTTCTTCTGGTCGGCGGTTGCCGCGGCCGAGGTGAAGGCGATGCACCCGAAGAAATACAGCATGAGGAAGAACGTCGCGTAGTCGAAGATGGAGCTCATGGGTCCAATAAAGAACATGAACCTGCGGATGTTGCCGATATTCCACTTTCGCGGTTTGGTCGTGAACTCCGGGTCCACGCGGTCCGATGGGATCCCGATCTGCGAGACATCGTAGAGCATATTGTTCGTAAGGACCTGGATGGGGAGCATCGGAAGGAAGG
>PMDT01000407.1 GCA_003154555.1 Spirochaetaceae bacterium | reverse complement strand
TCACCAGATTGCCGAACAAGGCGCCAGCCTTTTCCACCGCCTGGAGCACTCCGATGATCACGTCGGCTTTGAGGCCCACCCCTTTGAGTGCCGAGACAAAGTCGTCGACTGTCGTCGTGTCGCCGAGCACGAAGATATCCGGGGGCTGCGTGGCTGATGCGGTGGCGCCAACAGTCACACGCGCCGTGCGGTAGGAAACGGCAACCTTGCCGATGCGCACTTTCTCTCCCATGACGATCACACCGTTGGCGGCGTTGATCACGACCCGTCCTTCAGAATCCGGCGTGACGGTGAGCGCCTCCAACTGCGCGAGGAATGCAACGGGATTGGCGCGGTTCGCCTCGGGGAGCTGCACATCGATGAGGGATGCGTCCCTGCTTGTCACGGAGATTCCGGTGAAGGCCGTCTCAATGGCTTTCTGCACCGCGCTCGCCGTCACGAAGTCGGGATTGCGCAGGATGATGGAGACGACGTTGTTGTCCAGGTACGTCGATACGACATCCTTCTCCACGATGGCCCCCTGCGAGATGTTCCCGACGGTTTTGGCCCCGTTAGGGTCCGAGGTCGTGAGCACCCGCCCCTGGGCCACGGCGTAGGTCTGCCCATTTGCAGCCTGGAGATTCGCCTGCAGGAGAATGCCGCCGCCCAGGTCGCGCGCATCGCCGAAGCTCGAGACAGTGACGTCGATGCGGTCTCCGGTGCGGGCGAATGCGGGAAGCTCCGCGCTCACCATCACCACGGCGGCGTTCTTGCTGCGCACATCTGCCGGCGCAAGGGCCACCCCGAAGCTGGACACCAGCGATGACAGTGTCGATCGCAGGAGCGGAGACGTGGAGGAGTCGCCCTTCCCGTCGAGGCCTGTCACGAGCCCCATGCCGAGGATCTGGTTTCCCCGCACACCGCGCACCGAAGCGATGTCCTTGATCCGCACAACAGGTGCGGCAGAAGCGGTGGCGGCAATGACAAGGAGCGCGAGGAAGAGGAATCTACGGGAGATCAACATTCACCGCCTTCCCGTCCGCGAGGATTCCCAGAAAGCTCTTCTGGCTGTCGGCAACAAAGACGCTGAGGCTGCCACCCGTGGACGCCGAGCCCATGGCCTTGCCCGGCATCTCGATGGTGATCGGTCCCTTGTGGAAGANNGGGCTGCCGGGCGTCACGTCCGCCGTCGTGTCTGCAGAAGCGACCGCAAACGAAATCCTGCCCGAGACTGAGTTTCCTGCCGACCCGGCGAGAGAAAATGAAACGTCGGTCTGGCCGCGTCCGCTCTTCTGCGCCTGGAAAACGGGCGTCCCTTCGCCGATTGCTGCTCCCTTGATGAGATTTTGCGTCAGAGGCAGCTCCTGGGCGGTATCGGAAATCAGGCCTTTGGACTGCAGGAAGTCGACCAGCCTGTCGAGAGTNNTCTGAGCGATACGATGCCACCGGCACGTACAAAGGCTTGTCGGCAAGCGTCCCGACGCTGCGGGCCAGGGTCTCGCGCGCGGAGGCGGCGACCTCCCCGGAGGGCCGTACCACGTCGCCGAGCCGGATGTCGCCGCGGTCCGCGACCAGCACCCGTGTCACGTACAGCGTCGCTCCCTGGGCAAAAGCCGCCATCGAAACGAGCAGCAGCGCGAAAGCGGTCAGGGCCCGAAAGGAGCGGCGGCGTTTCATACGGTTTTCAGCCTACCTCTTCAACGATGTCGCCGTGGCGAGCATGGAATCGGAAGTCTGGATGGCGCGGGAGTTCAGCTCGTACGCCCGCTGGGCGACGATCATGTTCACCATCTCCTTCACCACAGAGACGTTGGACATCTCGAGAAACCTCTGGAGGACCTTTCCCATGCCATCGAATCCCGGCCGCCCGGGAATCGCATCGCCGGATGCATTGGTGACCTTCAACAGGTTCTGCCCAAGGGCTTCGAGCCCCGCGGGGTTGACAAAGCGGTAGATCTCGAGCTGACCCACCTCGACGGGATCGTCGCTGCCTGCCACCTTCACGGTGATGCGGCCGTCCTGCGAAACGGTGAGACTGTCGGGCACAAAGCCCTCCGGCAGGATCACCTCGGGAGAGAGCTTGTAGCCGTCCGAGGTCACGAGCTGGCCGTTGGAGTCGATCTTGAAGGACCCGTCCCGCGTGTAGCCGTAGGTCCCGTCGAGCTGGATGACCCGGAAGAACCCGTCCCCTTCGATTGCCATGTCCGGGGGGTTTCCCGTCGCCTGCAGGGCTCCCTGCGTAAAAATCTCCTGGGTCGCGCCGGGCCGCACGCCGTGGCCCACCTGGACGCCGGTGGGCAGCACCGTGTCTTCCGTCGCCGGGGTGCCCGCGAGCTTCTGCGTCTGGTACAGNNTCACCACCTCATTCCACAGTTTTCCGATCAAGGCGTCTTCGGTCTGAATCGTCTTCTGGTTCGCGTCGTAGGCGCGGTTGACTTCGATCATTTCAACCATTTCCTGGACGGCGTTGACATTTGCCGCTTCGAGAAATCCCTGGCGCACCTTGGGGCGCGAGGTGGCGATGACCTGCGCGGGCCCCGATTCGTCGGTCGTCTGCCAGTACGAGTTGCCCTGTTTCTGCATATAGCGGTCGCGCTTCACGTCGACGATGCGCAGGCGATCGACCTTCTGCGTATTCTCCCACTGGTTTTCGTCCTGGGAGACAAGGCGCTTGTCGTCAGAAGCGAATGTCGCGTTCTGCCAGACATTGCCATCCTCGTCGATGGTGAAGTTGTTTTTCTTCAGCTTGATCGGCCCGTTCTCGCCCAGCACGAAATCCCCGGACTTCGTGACCAGGTAGCCGTCGCTGTTGAGCAGGAACGAGCCGTTGCGCGTGAGCCGCTCTCCCTGGGGAGTCTGCACCGTGAAGAATCCGTTGCCCTCCAGGGCAATGTCAAAATCGTTCTCCGTCTGCTTCAGTGCGCCCTGCGTGAAGTTCGTGTAGACCTCGTTGGTCTCCACGCCGGTGCCGACCGTGCCCACGATGGGCATGGTATCCACCGAACCGATGGGGAACACGTAGACGCCGTTGTCGTTCATGCGCCTCATGAGCATCTCCGGGAACGCCTTCTGGATGGCCGTGTCCTTCTTGTACCCGGTGAGATCGACATTCGCCAGGTTGTTGGCGATCTCGTCCAGCCTGTTCTGC
This sequence comes from Spirochaetaceae bacterium, assembly GCA_003154555.1. Taxonomy (GTDB): domain Bacteria; phylum Spirochaetota; class Spirochaetia; order SZUA-6; family Fen-1364; genus Fen-1364. The sequence continues at coordinate 1,424 of PMDT01000407.1, read as the reverse complement.
TGGACGTTCATGCCGCTGGCGGCTGTATACAGCCCTCGAACCACGAGCGCCTCCTGTCCTCTTTCCATTATCGGAAGCCTGCAAACTTCCTTGATGTGAGAAAGCCTCTCCCGCCAGGTGCCGCGGCAGCGGGCCTTGCGGTTTGGACTGGAGTCGTGTATTTTGCGACGTCCTCAATGCGTTATCCATAAGGAGGAACCCTGATGTTTTGTCCGAATTGCGGCAAAGAATTGTCTGACCAGGCAGCCACGTGTCCAAGCTGCGGACACCCGATGAAGGCCGGCGCCGTCAACCCGACGAACAAGCCGGTCAGCATGAAGAGCAGGCTTGCCGTCGTGCTTTTGTGCCTTTTCCTGGGATGGATCGGGGTGCACCGCTTCTACGTCGGCAAAGTCGGGACGGGCGTGCTTTTCATATTCTTCGGATGGAACGTCCTCTCAATCTGGGTCCTTGTCGATTTCATCATGGCCTGCGTCGGATCTTTCACGGACAAGTCAGGCGCCCTGGTTTTGAATTGGAACACGGAAGGCTGAAAGGGTAGCGTCTTGTGGCGGCACCGGCCCTCGGCGTTGCCGCCGCCTCCCTTGACACGCGGCAGGGGGAAATGTAGAGTTTTTTTGAAGCAGCGGGGCTCCGTGGTCAAATAAGCCGGTTTGGAATCATGCAGGACAAGGAATTAACGCCAAGATAGCTCAGCTGGTAGAGCAGCGCATTCGTAATGCGCAGGTCCTGGGTTCGAGTCCCAGTCTTGGCTATAAAAACTTCTCGACATGACGCGCCGTGCGTGATAATGTCGGCCCATGTTCCGCAAAATGCTCAGTTCCCGTGCCGCGGTGCCGGTCATGCTTGTTCTGCAGATCGCGCCGCTCATTGTCTTTCCTCTTTCGACGTTCACCGTCAAGTCGCAGGAATGGTGGCTCCCGGTCCTCCTCACGATCCTCGTGATCGTGGCAATCGTACAGATCCTTGTGCGCCGAACGACATCGGCGGCGCCGTGGCGCCTCCTGGCATTTGCCCAGGGTTTCAACATCATCAGCCGGCTCATGATGCTCCTGCCCCACGCCACGCAGTACGTCGGCGGCGTGCAGCGGATCAACGGCGACTACCTGATCATTACGATCGCATCGATGCTTTTTTCAGCCTTCCAGATCTGGTACGTGGATCTCCCGGAGGTGCGTAACAGCGTTCTTCACTCGGTTGTGGACAAGGCGCGAGCGTGATCCGTATTGACAGCTTATGCAGGGTCAGTATAAGTTTCCAGACCTAGAGTTTGTTCTCTGGTGAATCGCCGCACGACCAATGGCTTGTCGGCAGGCAGAAAAGATAGGCAGCGCAGGGGAATCTGACAAGTCGGGTTGATCGAGCGGTGAGGCGGTTTGTCAAACCGTGGGCATTCATTTAAGGAGGTTTCCATGAAGCGTCTT
>PMDT01000367.1 GCA_003154555.1 Spirochaetaceae bacterium | reverse complement strand
TGGTGCTCGGCATCAACTACCTCACGCGCGAGCGCGCGGGGGCGCACGGCGAGGGCCTGCATTTTTCCACGAAGGATGAATGCATCCTGTCCGTGGACGCGCGGGGCGTGGACTACCAGGCAAAGGTGAAGGTGAAAGTGGACGGGGAATGGATGGAAACCACCCCGGGTCGCGTCATCCTGAATGACAATATTCCCCACGACATGGGGTACCTCAACTACGCGATGGGTGAGAAGGAGCTCCTGAACCTCATCGCCAAGTGCTACAAGGAGAAGGGCACCGCGATCACCGTGCTGATGCTTGACGCGGTCAAGGACCTCGGCTTCAAATACGCCACGCGCTTCGGCGCCACCATCGGCATGGACGATATCGTCATCCCCGCCGCAAAGAAGACCCTCATCAAGGAGGCGAACTCCAAGGTGGACGAGGTCCAGCGCCAGTATCTCCAGGGACACATCACCAATGAAGAGCGCTACAACAGGGTCATCGAGGTATGGAGCTCCACGAACGAGCTGATCACCAATGAGCTGATGGACGAGCTGCGGAAGGACAATCAGGGTTTCAATCCCGTCTACATGATGGCCAACTCAGGAGCACGCGGAAGTCGCAGCCAGATCCGACAGCTTGCCGGCATGCGCGGCCTCATGGCGAAGCCGTCAGGGGACATCATCGAGCTGCCCATCCGTTCCAACTTCAAAGAGGGGCTCTCGGTCATAGAGTTTTTCATTTCCACCAACGGCGCGCGCAAGGGCCTTGCCGACACGGCGCTCAAGACCGCGGATGCAGGCTACCTCACGAGGCGCCTCGTGGACATCGCGCAGGACGTGGTGATCGCGGAGGAGGACTGCGGCACGATCAACGGCATCGAACGGCGCGCCATCAAGGACGGGGAAGACATCGTCGAGCATCTCCATGACCGCATCTCGGGCCGTTTCTCCCTTGAGAAGGTGAAGCATCCCATCACCGGCGAGCTGATCGTCGATGTGAACCAGGAGATCGACGACGACATCTCCCTTGCTATCGAGGAGGCGGGGATCGAGGCCGTGCGCATACGATCCGTGCTGACCTGCGATTCGAAGTACGGCGTCTGCGGCCGCTGCTATGGACGGAACCTTGCCACCTACAAATCCATTGAGATCGGTGAGGCGGTGGGGATCATCGCGGCGCAGTCAATAGGCCAGCCGGGCACGCAGCTCACGATGAGGACATTCCATATCGGCGGCGCGGCGACGAAGATCTCGGAGGAGAACCGGATCTATCTCAAGTATCCCGTGTTCGTGGAGAAGATCCAGGGCAGCGTCGTGAAGATAGAGAACGGCAACATGCTCTTCACGCGCAAGGGCACCGTCAACGTCCGCAGGATCCTGGCGAACTACGAGCTGGAACGCGGCGACAAGGTGCTCGTGAAGGACGGGCAGCGCCTTCTGAAGCACACCCCGGAGCCGGTCATCCAGCGCAAGAGCGAGACGATCAGCTCCTCGGAGATCTGCTACGTGAAGCTGCTCCCCAACCGGCTGCTGCTCATCGCGCAGCCCCAGGTCATCGATATCAGGAACGGCGCGGAGATCATCTCCAAGGAGAACGACGTGGTCCCCGCAGAGGAGACCATTGCGTTCTTCGATCCATTCTCCGAGCCCATCATCGCCGAAGCGACAGGAATCCTCAAATTCTCCGACATCGTCCTGGGCACCACCCTGAAAGAGGAGGTCAACGAGGACACGGGGAAGATCGAAAAAAAGATCACTGAATACACCCTGGAGACCCTGCAGCCCCGGATCTCCATTGAAGACGACAAGGGCAACGAGCTGGCCACCTATTTCCTTCCCGGCAATGCCTACCTCAACGTGGAGGAAGGGGAGAAGGTGAAGGCCGGCCGCATCATCGCGAAGCTGCTGCGGGAAAGCGTGAAGACCAGCGACATCACGGGCGGTCTGCCGCGCGTCGGAGAGCTTTTCGAGGCGCGGAAACCGAAGAACCCTTCCGTGCTCGCCAAGGTGGGCGGAAGGGTGTCCTTCAAGGGCATCGTGAAGGGCAAGCGCGTCATCGTCGTCACAGACCCCTTCGCGCGTGAGTTCAAGCACCTGGTGCCCATGGGCAAGCATCTCATCGTGCGTGAAGCCGACGAGGTCAACGCGGGGGATATGCTCTGCGACGGGCCCAAGGATCCGCACGACATCCTGCAGATCCTCGGGGAGACCGAGCTGCATTCGTACCTGCTCAACGAGATCCAGGAGGTGTATCGCCTCCAGGGCGTGCGCATCAACGACAAGCACATCGGCGTCATCATCCGCCAGATGATGAAAAAGGTTGAGATTGTCGACGTGGGCGATACCCCGTTCATCTACAGCCAGCAGGTGGACCGGTTCAAGTTCCACGAGGAGAACCGGAAGACCCTTCGCGAAGGCGGCCAGCCGGCCATCGCGCGTCCGATCCTGCTGGGCATCACGCGCGTGTCGCTGAATATCGACTCGTGGCTTTCCGCAGCCTCGTTCCAGGAGACGACGCGGGTGCTCACGAATGCCTCGATCTCGGGCAGCGTGGACCATCTGCGCGGCCTGAAGGAGAACGTGATTATCGGCCACCTGATCCCCGCGGGTACGGGCATGAAGAAGTACCGCGAGATCAAGCTGTACGACGAAAACATGGAAGACCTCGACATATCGGTGAACCGGATCATCGAGGAGAAACGGAAGGAACGGGAGCTCAAGGCACTGATGGAAGCCGAGAAAGCGCAGCTGCCTAGTGCGGAATCCGTCCTCGCCGTCGACTAGGCCGGCCGCGGTACACCGTGGCATTTGGCCGGCNNCCACCGTACCTTGCGCGGTACCCCGTGCAGTCAGGTGGCATTTGTAAGCCGTGGCATTTGGCGGTAGACACGGCAGGGGCCGGACGGATATACTGACACGGTTTGGGAGGCGGCGGACGATTCATCCGTCGCAGGACGGGAACGGTCAGCGTGGTCTCAAGCAGCCCCGGAATCGGGACGGGAAGCGTGGCGCAAATGCCACGAAACTGCGCGGCGTACCGCGCAAGGTACCGTCGCCGATAAATGCCACGGCCAACCGTGGCCGGGGGGG
>PMDT01000296.1:1491-6966 GCA_003154555.1 Spirochaetaceae bacterium | reverse complement strand
TCACCTTCATCAACCGCGTGGTCGGGTCGACATGCACCATCGTCGCCGACCTGTACCGCACCGCGGGGGCCACGCCGTCCGCGCACGTCGCCGGCCTGATGCTTTCTGCCATGCTGTCGGATACCCTGGTCCTGCGCTCCCCCACGACGACCGCCATCGACCGGGACATCGCCGGCTGGCTTGCCGGCCTGAGCGGCGTGGAGATCGAGAAGTATGGGGAAGAGATGTTCGCCGCCGGCGCGTCGCTGGAGGGAATGGATCCGCGCAAGATCATCGCGCGCGATCAGAAGATCTACACCGAGGCGGAGCGCCGCTTCTCCCTGAGCCAGGTGGAGACGGTCGGTTTCGGCCCGCTCATGGCAATGAAGGACGGGCTCGGGTCGGAGCTCGAGCGGATACTGGAAACGGAGAAATGCAGTTTTGCGTGTCTCATGATCACGGACATCACCCGGGAGACGAGCCTCCTTCTCTGCCGCGGTGAGCCGCGCGTGCTGGCCGCCATCGCCTACCCGAAAAAGGAGGAGAACATTTTCGAAATGAAGGACGTACTGTCCCGCAAAAAGCAGGTGCTGCCCTATTTTGCGGATCTCCTGAAAACGCTCTGATGGCCCCGGAAATATATCAGGCGGCCGTTGCACCGAGGTTGCCGATACCGTATACTGGTACACACATTGGACGCAGCGAACAAAAACGGTAACAAAGAGGAAGAAAAGAGCCACGTCAGGGAGCTCTCCGCCGAGGAGGTGGAGGTATCCCCCGAAGGGCATCTCTCCCGGGAGGACATGACGGACTTCCAGTCATGGCTGGATCGTGCCCTGCAGAGCGGGCAACGGGTCATTGTGCTCAACCTGGAAGGCGTGACGACCATGAGCTCATCCGCCATCGGAAAGATCCTGCATTTCAAGAAGTCATGCGACGAGCTGGGCCGCCGGCTGGTGGTCCGCAACTGCGGTCCCCAGATGCTGCAGCTTCTGAAAATGATAAAGTTCGACAACCTGATCAGGATCGAATGATCTGAAGCCGTGCCGGGCGGCCGCCCGCCGGAATCACGGCCCTGCCGCAGGCACCTTGCGCGCCGCGGAGAGCAGATCGAAGCCCCCATCCGTGAACTGCGCTGCCGTCGGGGCTGCCTTGTATTTCAGAAGGCGTTCCATGGCCACCAGGTCCAGCGGCATGCCGATGGTCGCCGCGGCCAGAAGCGCGCCTTTGCGGTAATAGCCCGCCAGGAATGTCCCCTCTTCCACGACCCCGCGATAGGCGATCTGGTCGAATTCCGCGGCATGACCGACGTACTTCAGCGACGCGCCTGCCTGTTTCGTCCAGAACACGTCCACCTCCATGACTCCCGGCTCCGCGTCCATCATGCAGCGCGCCGCACGCTGTCCCTGCCTTTCGGCGGCAACCCAGTGCTCGACCCTGCGCCGGCCCGTGTCCAGGTCCGGAAGCGCTGCGATGTCCCCGGCGGCGAATATGCCGGGGACGCGCGTCTGCATGCGCTCGTCCACCGGGACCGCGCCATTCTCCACGATACCGGAGCCGTCGAGGAATCCAATGCGGGGCTGGATGCCCAGGCCAGCGACGACGAAGTCCGCCTCCACCTTGGACCCGGAAATAGTGATGACCTTTGCACCCATGCCGCCGCCGATCCCCTGCACTGCTGTCCCCATCAGCATCCGCACGCCGCGGGATTCATGCATCGCCTTGATCTTCGCACCGATCCTGTCGCCGAAAACACGCGCCAGGGGCAGCGCCTCCGGTGCGATGACAGTCACCTCCAGGCCGCGGTCCTGCAGGCTGGTGGCGAGCTCCAGGCCGATGAACCCGGCGCCGATGATGGCGACCTTCTTCGATTGCACTGCCGCGGCAAGTATTGCGCGCGCATCGGCGGTGGTCCGCAGGGCAAGGCATCCGTCCCCGGTGCCGCCGGGGATGGAAAGCGGGCGGGGAGAACCACCCGTTGCGATCAGCGCCTTGTCGAATGCAATGACTTCCCCATCGGCCAGCCGAACGCGCTTTTTCGCCGCATCGAGTGCGACGACCTGCTTTCCCGTGAGGAGCTCGATGGATTGCGCGGGGTAGAACTTGGGCCCGCGCAACGGAAGCCATTCTTCACCCGCCTTGCCGTTGATGAAATCCTTGGACAGGTTGGGCCGGTCGTANNCGACGGAGCGTCTCCGCGGCCATGTTGCCGGCGGCGCCCGCGCCGATGATGAGGAAAACGCGCGGGTCGGAGCCGATGGCCGCGGCGGGCTTGGGGAATTTCGGCTTCACCGCCGCGCCGATGAAGACCTCCCCGGCTTCCACCTTCACCGGATAGACCGGGAGGTCATTCAGCGCCGGAGGCGAGACCACCCTGCCCGTAGTGACGTCGACGCGTGCAAAATGGCTCTTGCAGACGATCTGCGTGCCGAAAAGCGCCCCCTTTTCGAGCTTCTCCTGGTAGTGGGGGCATTCATGTCCGACGGCGTAGATCTTTCCCTCGATCCGCACGAGAAGGATCTTGTCCACCCCATCTTCCACCACGATTGGTGCTCCCTCGCCGAGATCGGCTTCGCGCGCGACGCTTTTCCAGCCGGATTCGTCCATGAGGCACCCCCTTGCGTGCATGATACGTCCCCGGCGGATGGCAGGCAAGAGATCTGGAATTATGCAAGCAGTTCTCATTTTGGTCCCTCCTGAGGTCTGGAAAGGCATGCACACCTTGAAAACGGCCGTCTATCATGGGACAAAATGAGAACTGCATCATTCAGTTACCATACTGAGAATTGTTGGAATTATGCCGATATTGAAAAGGGAGAGCACCATGCGTGGCGGCTCTTGCGCGAACGAGGCTGAGGCTCGCCGATATGGCTCTGCCGACGGCAAATCGCTATACTGGCGGGGCGCGGAATCAGAAGGAGTAATGGATGGCCCGGAGAGGTTCTGATACATCGACGGTAATAGGGCTGATAATGGGCTTCGGCGGCCTGCTTACCGGCTTCATCCTCGACCAGGGAAATCCTGCCAACCTGGTGAGGATTCCGCCGCTCATCGTCATCATCGCCGGTACCCTGGGGGCGGTGACGGTCTCCTTCAGCCTGAAGCATGTTCTGGCCATCCCCTCCGGTATCGCAAAATCCATGAGACGGGTTCCCGGGCCATCGCCGCAGCTTGCGCAGCAGCTCCTGGAGTTTGCCGAAAAGGCGCGCCGCGATGGAATATTGAGCCTGGAAGACACGGTGGAGGACCTGGAAGACGAGATGCTCCGAAAAGGGTTGCGACTCGTCGTCGACGGCACGGAATCGGAAATTCTCGTGGAAGTGCTGGAAAGCGACCTGGCGATCATGGAGCAGCGCCAGATGGAAGCCGTGGAGGTCTTCGAGGCGGCGGGAGGCTTCTCCCCTACCATGGGAATCATCGGGACGGTCATGGGTCTCGTCCTGGTTCTCGGCCGGCTGGGCGGCGACATGCTCGAGCTGGGTCACGCGGTTGCCTCGGCGTTCATCGCGACCCTCTACGGCATCTCCTTCGCCAACCTGATCTGGCTGCCCATCGCCAACAAGCTGAAAGGCCAGGTCAAGGCGATGAAGCTGGAAAAACAGCTCATCATCGTCGGCGTGCGTTCCATCCAGCAGGGTGAAAGCCCCGCGCTCGTGAAGGAAAAGATCGAGGGCTTCCTGGAGGAAGCCGAGAAGAAGGAACTGGACGCGAACAGGACGGAGTAGGGAATGGCACGCAAGCCGAAGGGCGTCGAGACCAAGAAGAAGGACAACAGCGAGCGCTGGCTCCTCACCTACGCCGACATGATCACCCTGCTCATGGTGTTCTTCATCATCCTGTACTCCATGAGCCAGGTGAACCCGGCGCGCTTCGAGGAAATGCAGGTGGCGTTCGCCAGTGCGTTCAACGGCGGGCCGTTCAGCATTTTCGAGTCGCGCAGCGTCGGCGGTGCCGGCCTCCTTTCCGGTCTTACCCCGGGTCAGCCGGTGCAGAGCAACAAGGGCGGCAAGAATGCCGGCACCGGCGGCCAGTCCACCATTCGCAATCAGGCCCTTTCGTCGCTCCAGAATCTCGTGAAGTCGCGCCAGATCAAGATCATCCCGACGGAAAACGGATTCGCCATTTCACTCGTCTCCGACCTCTACTTCGGCTCGGCCTCTGCGGTGCTCAATCCCGACGCAATGCCCGTTCTCCAGCAAGTGTCCGATTTCCTCGGCCAGATCTCGAACTCCGTGGTCATCGAAGGGCATACCGACACTATCCCCCCGGACACCGTGAAGTGGCCGGGCGGCAACTGGCAGCTCTCCGCGGAGAGGGGAGTCGCCGTCCTGCAGACCCTGGAGGACTACGGAATTCCCAGCGAACGGCTTTCCACTTCGGCCTACGGCAGTACGCGACCCGTTCAGTCCAACGACACGGCCGAGGGACGGTCCTACAATCGGCGAGTCGATATCGTCGTCGTCGAAAAACAATAGCGATTTCCCTCCATGGGGTATGCAAGGACCCCGACCCGAGATATAATCTTTTGACACTTTAAGCCTCAATTCAGAATCCGACGAACACACCAATGGAGAGGGTATGGGCAGAGCAGCCATTTTGCTCGTCTGCGTCATGGTCCCGCTCGCAGGTGCTTTTCTTCTGCCCCTGCTGGGTCGGGTAGCGGCTCGTCTGCGCAACTTCGTTGCGCTCGGACTCGTGCTCACGTCGCTGGTGTGCTCCCTCATGCTCGTGCCGGACGCGCTGGCGGGCAGGGAGATCGGCTTCAGCTGGACGGCGCCGCTGGGGATCTCGTTCAGCCTGAACGCTGACGCCCTGGCCGTCTTCATGGCGGTTGTCTCCTCCCTTGTGGGCGCCGTGATCATGCTCTTCTCCTTCGACTACATCAGTCACTATCCGCACCAGGACGAGTACTACCTGATGGCCACTCTTTTCCTGGGCGCCATGATGGGGCTCGTATTTTCGGCCAACCTCATCTTCCTCTTCGTCTTCTGGGAGATCACGAGCATCGCGAGCTGGCGCCTGATCGGTTTCTACAGGGGCCCCGGCGATGTTCTGCGCGCCGACAAGGCCTTCCTGGTGACAGCCCTCGGGGCGCTTCTCATGCTCGTGGGTATCCTGATGGTGTACGGCCAGACGGGAACATTCGACCTCGCGGCGGTGAAGGGAACGACCCTGCCATGGACGGCGGCCGGCCTCCTCCTGATCGGCATGCTTTCCAAGTCCGCCACGCTCCCCTTTCATACGTGGCTCCCGGACGCGGGCGTCGCCCCTTCTCCCGTCACCGCCCTCCTCCATGCGGCGGTCCTTGTGAAGATTGGCGTCTATGTCTTCGCGCGGCTTTTCCTCGTCACGTTCACACTCGATGCCGACATGCGGACGGTGGTGATCGTCATCGCCGCGGCAAGCGCACTGGTGAGCGCCGGGGCGGCGCTCGTGGAAACCGACATCAAGCGTATCGTCGCCTATTCCACGGTGAGCCAGATCGCCTTCATCTTC
>PMDT01000296.1:0-1438 GCA_003154555.1 Spirochaetaceae bacterium | reverse complement strand
TTCAGCAAGTACATGGTGATCTCCTCCGCCATGAACGCGGGCAATACCGTCATGGCGGCGATATTCATGGCCGGGGCGCTCCTGACGATCCTTTATCTCATGCGCCTGTTTTCACGGGTCTTTCTCGGGGAGTCCCGCGGGGGCGAGCCCGCGGCTGAAAAGTCCCCCCTCATGGTGACCTGTGTGGCGATACTCGCCGCGCTCTCCCTCGCGGGAGGTCTGCTGGTGGGCTGGCCCGCGGCTTTCGCCCAGGTCGCGGTGCGCTTGATGCCGGGGGTGACGCAGTGAACACCTACAGCCTGCTGCTTCCCATCGGCGTGCCCGCCATTGCGGGCATCATCGCCCTGCTCTTGCCTGCAAAGAGGGTACGCGGGATCACGTCCCTTGTGGCCGTGGCGGCTTCTGCCGTCCAGGTGGCACTCGCCATCATTCTGTTCCCGACCGACCAATCCCTTACAATTCCCTGGCTGGGCTTCGGCATCGAGCTTTCGTTGAAGCTTTCGCGAATGAGCGCTTTCATTCTCCTTGCAATCGCAGGCTTCTCATTCCTCGTTTCCCTGTACGCGAGCTCGTCCATGGCGGGAGCCCCTTCCACACGGTCCTTCTTTACGTGGTTTCTCTTTACGGTTGCCCTTGCAAGCGGCGCCGTCCTTGCCGACAACCTCGTGCTGCTGGTCGTGTTCTGGGAAGGGCTGCTCCTGACGCTCTTCGGCATGATCTCAACAGGAGCGCGGCATCCCTACGGCACGGCCATCAAGGCGCTCGTGATCGTCGGGGTGACGGATCTCTGCATGATGCTCGGCGTCATGCTCACGGGCCGTCTGGCGGGCACTCTCTCCCTTTCGGCCATTCACCTGCCGGTGGACGGCCTGGGGGGCGTGGCGTTCATCCTGCTCATGATCGGCGCAATGGGTAAAGCCGGTGCCATGCCGTTCCACAGCTGGATCCCCGATGCGGCACTCGATGCGCCCCTTCCGTTCATGGCGATCCTGCCGGCGAGCATCGAAAAGCTCCTGGGCATCTACCTCCTGGCACGCATCTCGCTGGACCTTTTCGCCCTCAGGCCCGGAACCTGGGTCTCCACCGTGCTCATGATCGTGGGCGCGGTGACCATCATCCTCGCTGTCATGATGGCGCTCGTCCAGAAAAACTACAAACGCCTGCTGTCCTACCACGCCATCAGCCANNGCCAGGTGGGCTACATGATCCTGGGCATCGGCACCGCGCTTCCCATCGGCATCGTGGGCGGGCTCTTCCACATGATCAATCACGCGATGTACAAGTCCTGTCTCTTCCTCACCGGCGGCGCCGTGGAGAAGCAGGCGGGAACGACGGATCTCGAAAAGCTCGGCGGTCTTGCGCGCTCCATGCCGGTCACGGTGGTCTGCTTCATCGTGGCGGCAGCGTCCATCTCCGGCGTGCCGCCCTTCAACGGCTT
>PMDT01000069.1 GCA_003154555.1 Spirochaetaceae bacterium | reverse complement strand
GCGTGTAGGGTCCCGAGGAGCTGTTGGTGATCGTCAGGTTCGCCGCCGCGTCCAGGCGCGACGGGATGAGGTTGGGGAAAAGCCCCACGAGCCCCGTGCCGATCACCAGCACAATTGTCGCGCAGGAGCAGAGGAACGCGGCCAGGGTCCGGGATCGGGCATGAAAGACCTTCACGCCGACAAGGGCGGCAACGGCCAGGACCGGCACGACGATCCAGCCCGGATGCGACAGGTAGTTGTCGTAGAGGTGAGTGGAGAATCCCGTCAGCACCAGGAATGCCGCGGCCACGAGCAGGACTAGATACCACAGCACGCCTGCGGTCTTCGCGCTCTTTGCGCTCAGCTCATCCCCCGTCTTGTGCGTCAGCCACAGGGCGCCGTGCTGGAGAAAAAGCATGACGAACAGCACGGCAGTGAGAAGTCCGTATGGATTGAACAGCTGCCCGAATGTGCCGTGGTAGCCGCCGGCGTCGAAGCGCAGCCCTTCGAAGATATTGCCGAAGCCAAGGCCGAGAACGAGCGGGGCGGTGAAGCTCGTGATGCAGAGTGCCACGTCCCACGCCGCACGCCAGCGCGGGCTGTCGTGCCTCTCACGGTATTCAATGGACACACCCCGGACGATGAGCGACACGAGTATCAGGAACATGGGCAGGTAGAGGAAACTGAACATCGACGCATAGGTGCCGGGGAAGGCCGCGAATGTCGCGCCTCCCGCCGTGATGAGCCACACCTCGTTGCCATTCCACACCGGTCCAATGGCATTGAGCATCACGCGCCGATCTTTTTCCTCCCGTGAGAGGAATGGGCGCAGCATGCCGGCGCCGAAATCGAAACCGTCGAGCATGAAGTACACGGCCCACAGGAGGCCCCAGAGCACGAACCATAGTGTCTGCAGTGCCATCGGTGCCTCCTTTCAGTCCTCGGTGGTGTTGGCGTATTTCTTCAGGAGGAATACGTCGACGACCGCCATCACACCGTAGATGAGGATGAAGACGATCAACGACCCCAGCACGTCGCCCGCGGTGAGATTGCGGGAGATGGCGTCCTGCGTCCGCAGCAGGCCGTAGACGATCCAGGGCTGCCGGCCGATCTCCGCGACGATCCACCCCAGCTCGCAGGCGAGATAGGGCAGGATGATGGCCACTGCCATGACCCAGAGAAACCAGCGGTAGGTGTCAAGCTTCTTCATCCAGGAAAGGATCACGGCAATCAGCGCAAGGAGCACGAACAGGAAGCCCAGGCCGACCATGAGACGGAAAGCGACGAATGTCACGAAGACAGGCGGCCTGTCAGCGGCCGGGAAATCATTGAGCCCCTTGATGGTCGCCCCGGGGTCGTGGTACGCGAGGGTGCTGAGACCCTTGGGGATGCCAAGTGCCTGCACGCTGTTTTCATCCCCGTCGGGTCGGGGGAGCTGCAGGAGGTAGAAAGGCGCACCTTCCTCCGTTTCCCACTGCGCCTCCATCGCGGCAAGCTTTGTCGGCTGGTTCTTCGCCACCTGCAGACCTGACATGTCGCCGGCAAAAATGATGCCGATGGATGTGACGATGGCGAGCGTCGCCCCGATGCGGAAGGACCTCTTGAACATCTCGTCCTTGCGGCCCCTCAGGAGCTGAATCGCGGCGATGCCCATGACGAAGAAGGCGGAGAGCGTGTAGGCAGCCATGATGGTATGGAAGAACTTGATCCACGCGTAGGGATTGCCAAGCAGCGCCCAGAAGTTGGTGAGCACCGCCTTGCCACCTTCGATCGCGTATCCTTTCGGTTTCTGCATCCAGCCGTTTGCAATGAGGATCCACAGCGCGGACAGCGTGCTCGCAAAGGCGACCACCCACATGATCGCCGCATGCACGCCCTTGGAGACGCGCTTCCAGCTGAACATCCACAGGCCGATGAATGTTGACTCCAGGAAGAAGGCAACGGTTGCCTCGATGGCAAGCGGGGCGCCGAAGATGTCGCCGACGAACTTCGCGTACTCCGCCCAGTTCATGCCGAACTGGAACTCCAGCGTGATGCCGGTGACAATGCCGACGGCGAAGTTCACCAGCAGGAGCCTGCTCCAGTATTTCGCCATCTTGAGGAAGGTCTCGTCGCCGGTGCGCGCGTAGCGCGTCTCCATGTAGGCGACCAGGACGGACAGTCCGAGGGTGAGGGGAACGAAAAGAAAATGGAAGAGGACCACCGTGGCGAACTGGATGCGTGAGAGTGCGACGACGCTCATATGCCTCCCTTCCAGACTTGCGCGGGATGCAGATGGTATCACACGGCACGGGTCGGATCAACTGTAGCCGGCGTCACACCTGCCGTGTACATTCGTGCTCGCGATGACGAGCACTCCAGGCTGGCTCCGAAAGCAGGGCGCACCCGCGCGATCGCGGCTTGCCCTCACGGTCGCACTCGGCGAGGCGGCCGGCATCCTTCTCATCGTGCAGACCGGGCTCCTGGCGGAGGTCGGCAACCGCGTCATCTTCGGCCACAGCCCGCTAGCGGGCGTCCTGCCGCTCTTCGTGGCGGCGCTTGCCGTCATTGCGGCACGCGCGGCGCTGGGCGGGGCGACGAAGCGCGCCGGGTATGCCTGCGCCTCCGGAGTCAAGCAGGGCCTGCGCGCCGCGTGCGTCGAGCAGATCCGGCGCATCGGTCCGCTGGCACTCGCCGGCATGCGCGCCGGGGAGATCGCCCACGTGACGGTGGACGCCGTGGAGGCGCTGGAATCCTACTACGCCCGCTACCTCCCCCAGCGCGCCATCGCTTCGCTGCTTCCCTTCACGATCCTCGCCGTCGTCTTCCCCCTGGACTGGATTTCCGGGCTCGTGCTCGTCCTCACCGCGGTGTTCCTGCCGCTCTCCATGATCGTCATCGGTGATGAGGCGCACGAGCGCAACCGGCGGCTCTGGGGGAAGCTCGCACTGATGAGCGGGCGCTTCCTCGACGTGCTCCAGGGGCTGGCCACCGTGCGCATGTTCGGCGCCGCTGCCCGCGAGGCGCGGGAGATCGCCCGCACCTCCGACGAGTATCGAAAGCTCACGCTGTCCGTGCTGCGCGTCGCCTTCCTCTCCTCTTTCATGCTGGAGCTGATCTCCGCGGTGAGCATCGCCATCGTCGCGGTGATCTCGGGCGTTCGACTCCTGCATGGCACCATGGGGTTCCGACCTGCATACTTCATCCTCCTCATCGCCCCGGAGTACTTCCTCACGCTGCGCGTGCTGGGCACTTTCTACCACGCCCGGATGGAGGCCGTAAGCGCGGCCGAGCAGATCCGCGCGTTCCTGGAAACGGCGGTCGCCGAGCAGACGTCCGACGCCATCGCGCAGGTGAGGCCCACCATGGCGGCGGCAGCACCGGCGGCAATCGCCTTTCGCGACGTTCATTTTTCCTACAACGCGGCGCCTCTTCTCTCCGGCCTCAACCTCGCCGTCGCGCCGTGCGAGCACCTGGCGCTGGCGGGCGGAAGCGGCGCCGGCAAGTCGACGCTGCTCATGCTTCTCCTCGGTCTTGCCACGCCGCGCCAGGGGGCGATCCTGGTCGATGGCCGCCCGCTCGCCGAAATGGACATGGCGACGTGGCGCGGGCGTGTCGCCTGGCTCCCGCAGAATCCGACGCTGTTTGCCGGGACCGTCCGGGAGAATGTCACGCTCGGCCAGACGGACGCAACGGAGAAAGAGCTCGAACGGGCGCTCGCCATGGCGCACGTGGACGAGTTCCTTCCCCGGCTCCCGGCCGGCCTGCGGACCGTGCTCGATGAAGGCGGGAGAGGGCTTTCCGTCGGCCAGGCCCAGCGGGTGGCCCTTGCGCGCCTTTTCCTGCGTGCTCCATCGCTCGTCCTGCTGGACGAGCCCACGGCCCATCTCGACGTGGAAAGCGCGGACATGGTGCGGGAAGGCATCCGGGAGCTCGTCCGTGGCCGCACCGCGATCCTCGTCTCGCATACCGCCGACACGCTGGGCGTCATGGATCGCCTGGTCGTCCTGGAAGACGGGCAGGTGGGAGGCGCGGTGTGAAAATCCTCCTGCGGCTCCTGAAGCTCCTCCTGCCTTCCTGGCGGCTGGTGCTTGCCGGCATCTTTCTTTCCCTCTTCGCCATGCTCGCCAATCTCGGGCTCCTGGCGCTGTCGAGCTGGTTCATCGCTTCGATGGCAGTGGCCGGGTCGCTCGGAGCGTTCATGGACGACACCCTGCCGGCGGCCGCCGTGAGGGCGCTCGCGCTTGCGCGCGCGGGCGGCCGTTACGCCGAGCGTTTGGTGAATCATGATGCGACGCTCCGTGTCCTTTCGACGCTCCGGGTGTGGTTTTTCAGGCGCATCGAGCCGCTTGCCCCCGCGCAGCTTTCCGCGCATCGGAGCGGCGACCTCCTGAGCCGGGTCCGCGCGGACGTCGACACCCTTGACGACTTCTACCTGCGCGGCGTGGTTCCGGCGGTCGTCGCCGTCCTGGCCGCCTGCTGCATCGTGGCATTTCTGGCGTCATTCGACCCGCGGCTCGCCGGCATCGACCTGGCGGGCCTCGCCGTTGCCGGGTTGGCGCTTCCCCTGCTCCTCCGCTGGCGCGCGGCGGGGCCGGGCCGGAAGCGGGTGGAATATGCCGCGGAGCTTCGCGCCTCGGTCGTGGAGCAGGCGCAGGGCATGGCGGAGCTGATCGTCCTCGGCGCCGTGCAGGAAAGAGAGGCGCGGCTGGGCCGCGTCAGCAGGAGTCTCGACCGTGCCCAGGCAAAGCTCTCCGGCCTGCAGGGCATTGGTGAGGCGGGGCTGGTCGCCGCGAGCTCCCTCGCGGTCTGGGCAACAGCATTCGTGACGGCGCCTCTCGTGCTTGCCGGCACCCGGGGAGGGGCGCAGTTTGCGATGCTCACGGTCTTCGTGCTGGCGACATTCGAATCCGTGGTGCCCCTCCCCGCTGTCATCCAGCGCGCCGGGGAAATCGCTGCCGCCGCGCGGCGACTTTTCGAGCTGATCGACGCGCGGCCGCAGGCGGACGAGCCGGCACACCCCGCCTCGCCTCCGGACATTTCCGCGCGGCTCGGGCTCTCCATCTCGGAGCTGGGTTTCCGCTACGCCGCCGATCAGCGCTGGATCCTGGACGGCTTCTCCCTCCACGTGCCGACAGGTGGAAGCGTCGGCATTGCGGGGCCGACAGGCGTCGGCAAAAGCACGCTCGTGGGCCTGCTCCTCCGATTCCGGGACTGCGAAAAGGGCAGAATCGCGGTGTTCGACGATGCGGGGAGCACCTGGGAGCTTTCAAAGCTCCGCGGAGATGACGCGCGGCAGCTTTTTGCGGTCATGGAGCAGTCGCCCCACCTCTTCCATGCGTCGCTGCGGGAGAACCTGGTGCTGGCCCTGCCCGACGATCGACAGGGTGACGACGCGCTGCTCCTTGATGCGCTCAAGACTGCCCAGCTCGCCGATTTCGTCGCCGGGCTTCCGCAGGGACTGGAAACAACCGTTGGTGAGACCGGACGCGAGCTCTCAGGCGGGGAGGCGCGACGCGTGGCCCTGGCGCGCACCCTGCTGAAGGATGCACCGATCTATGTGCTGGACGAGCCCACCGAAGGTCTGGACGAGGAGACGGCGGACGCGCTGATGAAGGCGGTTGNNGCATGGGACCGGGCTGATTCCGCGCCCGATTCAGATCGTCTTGACCACCAGCGCTGAGATCCTGCTCAGCAAAGATCCGCCGCCTCGAGACGGCCCCGAATCACCCCAGTGCGAGATTTGCCTGCGAATAGACCCACTGGCGCTGAGAGTGCGGAAGCTGCATCCCGAGCCTCATATGCGCGAGCTGCCGTGTCCGGACAAAGCCCGCCTCGTCGAGAAGCGCGGCACCTTGCACGTTCCCCGAGGGGAGATAAGCGATCTCGGGGTACACGGCGGCAAGACCCGTGGCCCAGGACAGCAGGGTGCGCGCTGCATCGGGATCCATTGCCACCCAGGGCCCGATGACCCCGGTGCCGCCCTGCATGATGGCGTAGCCCAGCAGCGCGCCCGCTGAGTCGCGGGCAAAAGCGACGCGTGAAGGGTCATCCCCCGCGAAGGAGGTGAGCACATTCGTCCTGTCGTCTCCCCATACCGCTGCGTCGAAGGCCAGGAGCTCGGCAGGGAGGGCGGCTCCACTGGTTGCCCGGCGCGTGTTTTCCGCGGCAAGGGTCGAGACCGAGATGCCGGGCGTAGCCGTCAGCGCGGGCGGCGCGGCGCCCTTGTCCCGCTTCCAGATGCCGACAAGGTCATCGGTCACGAAGTTGAGTCTCTCATAAACCGGTCTGCCCGCATCGGAGGCATCGAGAAGCACGGTCGTGCACCCGTGCAGAGCGGCTATTTCCAGCAGCCGGTTCATCACGCGGGTGGCGATTCCGCGGCGCTGGGCCGGCGGATCGACGGCCACCAGCCCGATGTAGCCGGTCTTTCCCATCACGGTGACGCCGCCCGTGCCCAGGACGCTTCCGCCGTCCTCCGCCGCCACGAGCCAGCCGTCGGGCTGCAGGCAGCGGAGCCGGGCCAGGCGCGGCAGGAAACTCTGAGGATTGTCGTAGGCTGTCATGAGGATGCGATCAACCTCGGCAAGATCCTCGTCGTGGATCACGTTGAATGTCAGCATCGATGCGGGAGTATACGGGGAATGGGTCTCTACTTCCACGCCCCTCCGCGTGCGCGCTCCTGCGGCCTATCCGCACGCGGGGGGCTCCTTCTATACTCCCGGCAATGGATCTCTTTGCGTCAACCCGCGATGCCCACGAGCCCCTGGCCTATCGCATGAGGCCGCGGTCCCTGGACGAATTCGTGGGCCAGGAACACATCGTCGGGGCGGGAAGGCTCCTGCGCCGCGTCATCCAGGCCGACCAGGTCTCATCACTCATTTTCTACGGTCCGCCGGGCACGGGGAAGACAACGCTCGCGCAGGTGATCGCCAATTCGACGAAGAGCCATTTCATCACGATGAACGCGGTGCTTTCCGGCGTGAAGGAGCTGCGCGAGTCCATCGAGGTTGCGAAGAACAACCGCGACCTGTACGGACGACGCACGACGCTCTTCGTGGACGAGGTCCATCGATGGAACAAGGCCCAGCAGGACGCGCTCCTGCCGTGGGTGGAGAACGGGACCGTCATCCTGGTCGGGGCGACGACGGAGAATCCCTACTTCGAGGTGAACCGGGCCCTGGTGAGCCGCAGCCGCATCTTCCAGCTCAAGCTGCTCACGGAGGATGACCTGCGCACCGTGGCCCTTGCAGCGTGCGCGGATGCCGAGCGCGGGTACGGCGCCTACCGGGTCCACCTCGAAGAAGACGCGCTCGACCATCTCGTGAAGATCGCAAACGGGGACGCGCGCAGCCTGCTGAATGCGCTCGAGCTGGCCGTGGAGACCACCCCTGCGCACTTCCCTCCCCCGGCCGGCGAACAGATCGTCATCACGCGCGCGATCGCGGAGGAGAGCATCCAGCGCAAGGTCGTGCTCTATGACAAGGAGGGCGACTACCACTTCGACACGATCAGTGCATTCATCAAGAGCCTCCGAGGCTCGGACCCCGACGCTGCCTTCTACTGGCTGGGGCGCATGGTGCTCGCGGGAGAGGACCCGCATTTCATCTTCCGCCGCATGTTGATCCTCGCGAGCGAAGACGTCGGCATGGCCGACCCGCACGCGTTGCCCTTCGTGGAAGCGGCGGCCGCGGCATTCGACCGTGTCGGCCTTCCGGAGGGCCGGTTCCATCTGGCGCACGCGGCGCTCTACCTTGCCACCGCGGCCAAGTCGAACTCCACGCTGGGATTCTTCGACGCGCTCTCCCTGCTCCAGTCCGAGCAGCGCGATGGAGAGGTTCCCAATCACCTCCGCGATGCAAGCCGCGACGCGGAGGGCTTCGGCCATGGGGAAGGCTACCTGTACCCGCACGCGTTCCGCGACCACTGGGTCGCCCAGCAGTACCTGCCGGCCGGTCTGCAGGGCCGCATCTTCTACACACCGTCGAATGTGGGCCACGAGGCGGCGATCCGCGACGAGGTGCTGCGCCGGCGGGAGATCCAGATCGCCACGGCACTGGAACCGCAGAGCGTGGAGGTGCTCACATTCACGGCCGCAGAGACCAGCGGCACCCGGTGGCTGGAGCGCGTGTCCGCGGTTCGCAGCACGATGCTCCGGGAGATACGCGACCGCATCTTTTCCGTCGCAGTACCGCGCCACGCGCGCATCCTCGACGTCGATGCACGCTCGGGGCTCCTGCTCTGGGAGGCGCTCCGCCGGGCCCCGGAAGGTGGCGTGTGGGGAGTCGTGGGCTCGGCGGAGGAGGCCGCAGTCCTCGAGCATCGCATGGGGGAGCTGGAACAGACGGCGCGCCCGACCCTGGTTCGTATGGAGATGCCGCTTGCCGCCCTTGCCGGCGATGTCCTGCGCGGTGCGGGCCCCGGCATGGACCCCGAAGCGGCGTTCTCCCTCCCGGGCATCGAGCGCGGCATGAGATTCGACCTGATCGTCGGCCGCAACATCTTCACGCGCATGAGCGCCGCAGAGCGCGGCGCCACCGCGGGTTTCCTCGCTGCGATTTCGGCGCACGGAGGAGCAATCTCCATCGCGGAAATCGTGCCGCGCCTGGCACAGCGGCTCTCGTCCCTCCTGGCGCCTGGTGAGCTCGTGCAGAAGCTCGCCGAAGCTGAGGAGCGGGCTTATTCCGACCCGAAAAATCCGCTCGTCGCCTGGGGGCCGCACGACCTCGCCGCAGCGCTCGCGGAGGCGGGGTATACTGGGGTGTCCGTGCAGACGCAAAGCTTCCCCGACAGGCGGCGCATGACCACACGGGAGCTGGAGGCATGGTGCTCCCCTGCATCGTCGTATGGCCGGGCCCTTGCCTTGTCTTTCTCCCCGGACGAGCTTCACAACCTTCAAAACCTCCTGCGCACAAAGCTCGTGGGACGCGACCTGGACTGGGTGAGCACGGTCGCCTTTGTGACAGCCACGCGATGACCGGTCCCGACAGTGCAGTGAGGGAAAGACTCGCGCCTCTCCTGGAGACGCTCAGCCGGATGGCCGAGGACGAAGGCCGCTGGGAGATTTCATCCGACGATACGGCGGATCTGCTCGGAGTAGAACCCGTGGCATTCTGGCGCGCCATTGCCGCGCTGCGGGACAGGATCGGCTTCGCGGACGCCATCGACGGCTGGACGGACGAAACTGCCGGCGACCTCGTGACCGTGCTGGAGCAGATCGTCGGGGCGGGTGCGGAGGCGGCGATGATCGGCGCCGGTCTCTTCATCCCCGCGCCGCTGGGCATCGAGCTCGCCGAAGAGCTCCTGTTCCATGCCCGCCGCTCCTGCGCCGCCCACCTGGTCAACACGGAAGAGCTTGAAGCGATGCTGCGCCACACGGGGCGGGTGCGGGCGGCCGTCGACATCTACCTGGAAAACAATGTCGACCTGGAGGCGCTGATCGACGGCTGCGCCGAATCATTCCGCGTCCTGCACGGCATGCCCCCCGTGGCAAAGGGAACAGCGGTGCGTTATCTCGCCACGATGCTCGCCCGCCATATCGTCGACCGGCGGGGTCTGCTCGTGAGTCTCGTGGAGAGGCTGCGGATCGCCGCGGGGCAGATGGGGTACTTCGACCCGGACGATCGCTCGCACGAGGAGGCGGCTCGCCGTGCGGCAGGACGCGAGCCGGTACGGCGCGCCTGGGCCCGCCGGGTCATGGGCATCGGGGGGAGGCTCTTTACGGCAGAGGAAGTACGGCAGCGTTACCGAGAGCTCATGATGCGCCACCATCCCGACGTCGATCCCGGGGGCCTCGAGCTGTGCAAGGACGTGAATGCGGCCTACTCCGTCCTGATCGCCGAGCTCACCGGCGGCCCGGACCGCGACGGATGAGCCGCTTGCACAACAGGACCGCTGACCGTAGGATGGGGGCCGCATCGGAGGCCGGTCTCTGAGACTCAGAAGCATACGGTCGAAATTACTCTTTTCATTCGTCGCGGTGATCATGCTTCCGCTTCTCACGCTGGGCGTCCTGGGGCCTTTCATCTCCGCACGCACGCTGGAAAGCGAGGCCACCAGTCACACCGTTCAGCTCATCCGGCAGGTGACACGCAACATCGAGTTCTACGTCCGGGAGACGGAAAGCATCATTTCCATCATCGATGCGAACCCCGACGTGCAGGCTTTCCTCGCGTACCCGGGATCGGCGCGGCCTTTCACCGCGCGGGCCGAGCAGGCGGCGCAGCAGCTTCTGCGGTCGATCTCCGACGCGCATCCCGAAATCGCGGGCATCCTCGTGGTGAGCGCGGACAACCGTCCCCTCAGTAACGAGATCCAGCCCATCACGCGGGACCCGCTCACCGACGAAAGCTGGTACAGGATCGCGGTCGACAAGCCGGGCACCGTCCAGCTCCTTCCCCGCCCCATCGGGCGGAACCTGAAGAGCATCCACGAGTACAGATCCGACGAGGTCGTTTCCATCGTGAAGGCGGTGGAAGAGCCGGATTCGAATACCGTGCGCGGCGTCGTGCTCATCGACCTGCGCCTGCAGGTGATGGAGGCGATCTTCGACGACATGACCGTCGGCGTGGGAGGATTCCTGTTCATCGAGGCGCCGGGGGGCGCCATCGTCTACACGCCGGTGAACCCGATCGTCTACCGGGTGCGCGACGAATGGCTGGACACGCCCCGGGCAAGCAGCGTGCGGCGCATCAAGGGGGCCGACTACCAGATCGTGTCGCAGGGCTCGGCTTACACGCAATGGAAGACGGTCGGCGTGTTTCCCCTGAGCGAGCTCATGAGCCAGGTGAGCACGATCCGCTACTACTCGCTGATCATCGCGGGGGTCACGGTGCTCGTCGCGCTCATCGTCGCGCTCTTCTTCACGAGCGGCATCGCGCGGCCGGTCATCGAGCTGCGTTCGCTCATGAAGGAGGCGGAGGCCGGCAATCTCGCCGTGCGCTTCGAGGGACGCCAGGAGGACGAGATCGGCTACCTGGGCAAGAGCTTCAACACGATGATCGAAGAAGTGCAGAAGCTGATCGCGCTCGTCTACCGCGAGCAGCAGAGCAAGCGCGAGGCGGAGCTGCGCACCCTCCAGGAGCAGATCAAGCCGCACTTCCTCTACAACACCCTGGACACGATCCAGTGGATGGCGCAGGAGCGCGGCGCCCAGGACATCGTGAAGCTCGTCGGCGCGCTCACGAGCCTGTTCCGTATCGGGCTCTCCCGCGGCAAGGAGATGATCCGTCTCTCCGACGAGATGGAGCACGTGCGGAGCTACCTCACCATCCAGAAGGCGCGCTACGAGGACAAATTCGATTTCACGCTCCACACGGAAGACGGGGTCCTCCCCTGCCTGGTCCTGAAGCTGACCCTCCAGCCCCTGGTNNACGGCCTCCTCATCCTGCGCGTGATCGACGATGGTGTGGGCATGACGCCGGCAAAGCTCATGGAGGTGCGCGCGCTCCTTGCCGTCGCCCACCCGCATGGAGAAGGGCTCGAAGGATACGGCGTCCACAATGTCCACGAGCGGATCCAGCTTTCATTCGGGACGCGCTACGGCCTGTCATTCGAAAGCGCGCTGGGCAAGGGCACGACGGTGGAAGTCCTCCATCCGCTTGTTGTCAACGAAGGAGTGGCGGCTCCGGCGGACGGCCGCCTTCCGCCGGAGGAGCTCCCGGCCCAGAGTGGGAGCCGGCTGCCGCCCGAGGTGTGAACAGATGTGGAAAGTGATGATCGCCGATGACGAGCCGAAGATACGCCGCGGGCTGCGGACGACCATCGAGCGTCTGCGCCCGGACATGAAGGTCGTCGCGGAGGCCGAGGACGGGGAAATGGCGCTCGCGCTGGTGCAGAAAGAGACGCCGGACATCCTCATGATCGATATCCGCATGCCCTTCCTCAATGGGCTGGAGCTGATTGAGAAGATCAACGGGGTCCTGAGCGACTGCATCATCATCGTGGTTTCCGGGCACGACGAGTTCGAGTACGCGCGGCGCGCGCTGCAGCTCAAGGTATTCGAGTACGTCCTGAAACCGGTGCCGCAGGAAGTGCTGACGAGCGTTCTCGCCCGGGCCGCCGAAACGCTGGCCGCCACGCGGCGGCAGACGCAATACGTGGCGTGGGCGCGCGACCAGCTGGAACGGAACATGCCCCTGCTGCGGGAGCAATTCCTCCGGGACTGGGTGCGCGCGCGCCTGTCACCGCTGGAGATCTCCGAGCAACTGCAGTTTCTCGGCATGGACACCACCGGCGGCCTGGCGATGGCCGTGATCCACGTGGTGGAGCGCATGGCTGCCGCGCAGTCCGGGGAGAGGGAGCGACGCCTGGCGCTGTACGCGGTGCGTTCCGTGGTGGAGGAATCCTTCGCCGACTTCTCGCCGCGGTGGATCTTCATGGACGACCACGATGACATCGTGGTGCTCGCGCGTTCACGGGGCGGCCCTGCATGGGCGGAGGCGGCCGCCCGTATCGATGCACGCGTCGTCCCGTCGATCTGCCAGGCGCTGATCGTTGCCCAGGCGGTCGTGGAGGACGCCCCGCATGGAGTGACGGAGGCCCATGAGGCGCTGAGCGGCGAAGTCTCGGCACGGAGCGGGCACCAGAGCCTCGTGCTCCTGGCCCAGAAGTACATCGACGCGCATTACCGCACCCCGTCCCTGGCGCTGGAAGAGGTCGCCGCGTCGATGCAGATCAGCCCCGGTTACCTGAGCCGGCTGCTGAAACGGGAAACGGGCTTTTCATTCGTCGACTACCTGACGCGCGTGCGCATTACCAAGGCGATGCAGATCATGAACGACCCCGCCGTAAAAGTGTACGAGGTGGCGGAGGCTGTGGGCTACCAGAGCCAGCACTACTTCAGCCGCGCCTTCAAGAGGGTGTTCGGCAGGTCGCCGGTCGAATACCGAAAGGGCAGCACATGAAACGGCGCACATTCTCCCTGCTCCTGCTTCCCTTCCTCGTCCTGCTGTCCACCTGTCGGCCGTCCGGTCAGGATGCGCCGCCGTTCGACTACGTCATCGGCGTCTCACTGGCCAATCTCACCGAGCCCTGGCGCATCAACATGCGCGACGAGATCAACGCCGAGGCGGCGCGCTCCCACAACCTGCGCATCGTCTTTACCGACGCGGCGGACTCGAACACGCGTCAGATCCAGGATGTGCAGACGCTCCTGCGATCCGGCATCGACCTCCTGATCATCTCGCCGAATGATTCGGAGGCCCTTTCGCCCGTCATCGCCGAGGCCTATCACAAGATCCCGGTCATCCTGCTGGACAGGTCGGTGATCGGGTTCGACTACACGCTTTTCATCGGACCGGACAACAGGCTCATCGGAAAACAGGCGGGCCAGTACGTGAGCGAGATGCTCGGGGCGAAGGGCGGCAAGATCGTGGAGATCCTGGGTCGATCGGGATCCCCCCCCGTCCTCGACAGGTGGGTCGGCTTCAGGGATGCCATAGCGTCGAAACCCGACATCACGATCGTCGGGACCATCGTCGCCGACTGGCTGCGCGACAAGGCGGAAGACGAGCTCACGGCGTGGTTGAAGCAGAACGGCCGCGTCGACGTCATCTTCGCGCAGAACGACGCCATGGCCGACGGGGCGCGGCGCGCGGCGACAAAGCTGGGCATCGAAGGCATCAGGGTCATCGGAATCGACGGGCTGCCGGGGCCCAATGGCGGCATCGAGATGGTGCGGCAGGGCAACCTTTTCGCAACCTTCACCTGCCCGACGGGCGGCAAGGAAGCCATCATTTATGCCCTGGATATCCTCCATCGTGAAGAGGGCATCCCGAAGAAGATGATCCTCCGCACATCGCTTGTCACAAAGGCGGCGATCGAGAGCGGCGCGCTCGAAGCCCCCGCGCGGCCGCGCCTTTCCCCCGATCATCGCATCGTGCTGGGCTTCGCCCAGACGGGGGCGGAGAGCAACTGGCGCGTGGCGAACACGGATTCCATAAAGACCGCTGCGCGTCAGGCGGGCATCGACCTGGTGTTCGTCGACTCGCATGGCCAGCCGCAGGAACAGATCGCCGCGGTGAGGTCATTCATTGCGCGGAGGGTGGATATCATCGCATTCTCACCCATCGTCGAGTCGGGGTGGGAACCGGTGCTCCGCGAGGCGAAAGCCGCGGGCATCCCGGTGTTCCTGTCGGACCGCAACGTCGACGTGAAGGACGAGTCCCTGTGGACGACATTCATGGGGTCGGACTTCCTTGAGGAGGGCCGTCGCGCCGCGCGATGGCTTATCAGCTATATGAAAACGAACGCGCCGGTGAACATCGTCGAGCTGCTCGGTACGATAGGCTCGGCGCCGGAGCTCGACCGGACCTCGGGCTTCAAGGAGATCCTCAAGGATTATTCCAACTACCGCATCATTGTTTCGGAGAGCGGTGACTTCATGCGCAGCAATGGAAAGGAGGTTATGCAGCGGATCCTGAAGGAGCTCGCCGCAAAAGGCCAGAAAATGGACGTGCTCTTTGCGCACAATGACGACATGGCGATCGGCGCCATCAGCGCAATGGAAGCGGCAGGAATAAAGCCCGGCAAGGACGTCGCAATCGTGTCCGTGGACGCGATCCGCGATGCCTTCACTGCCATGATCGCCGGAAAGCTCAACTGTTCCGTGGAGTGCAACCCTTTGCTGGGGCCCCAACTCATGAAAGCGGTCAAGGACTACATGGCCGGCAAGGACTTGCCCGTGCGCCTCATCACGTCCGAGGTGGTCTTCCCCGCTGAAATCGCCCGCGCAACACTGCCGACCCGCAAATACTGATATATCACCCCGGCGACCTGTGTGCCGCTCTCATTCTCGGCCACATTGCCCTTGCGGACGGGGCGCCTCCCGCAGGCTAGCGGATAGTCTATACCCGAAAAGTGCACAAAATAGCTGAATAGTCTAAATACAGGAGGACACAGGTATGGTACTTCGATTGATGGGGCTGAACGGCCCAGGTTCTTTCACGACGAGAGCTCGAGAACAGAGGAGCAGGGTCATGCAGAAAACACGACGAGCGGTTGCGGTACTCTTCTTCCTTATCGCGGTGGCGGGTCTTGCCTCCGCCCAGGCGAAGCCAGGCACGTTGAAGGTCGTCGGACTGTATTCGGAGACCAGCGACGGTTACGTGAGCTGGAGGGTCGGCACCGGCGCGTGGGCCGTCGCAAAAGTCGGTGACGTGATACCCGCCAATGGCGAAATCAAGATCAATGTGGACAGGGATTGGGTCGAATTCATCCAGGCCACGAATCCCAACGCGGTCTTTGAGATCGACGGTCCCAATTCCGGGGAGCTCGTCAAGAAGGTGACCGACATCCTGAAAGGCAAGCCGAAGCTCGTGAGCTTCCCGAAGGGAACCACGAGCAAACCCGATCCGAAATACAAGGACAAGCTGGTCGTCACGCAATATTCGAGCAGGCAGATATACAGGAACGCTGGCGGGGACGAAAACGACATCAGGTACGGCGATGTGCTGGACATCAAGGGCAAAGTACGGATCATCGCCATCAACACCACCGTGACTCTCATGAACGCAAGCGGTGGGGTGACGACCGTCATCGGGCCGCTCGTTTTCGACGTCGAAAAAGTGCTCACGAACCAGCAGATCTACAAGTATATGAATGAGGAGAAATGAACCGCAAGAAGGAGGCAGGAAGCAGGGAAGAAAGGCACAGAAGAGCAACCGTCGGTCGCTGACGGAAATCGGGAAGCTGTTTTGGTAGGGCTTTTCTTCGTCGGATATACCGGGGAAGAAGAGAGTGGCATGAAAGACAAGAGTTCCTTCGAAGGAGGAGTCATCATGAAGCGTTGGGGAAAAGTACTTGCCCTCGTCGCCGTTGCGATGATGGTGGTCTCGGTCGCCGCAATCGCAGCGCCCAAGACGTGGGTCGTCGGCTTTGCGCAGCTCGGATCAGAAAGTGAATGGAGGACCGCAGACACGCACTCCGTTCAGGACGCGTTTGCGCAGGATGACAGCTTTATCTTCATGTATTCCGACGCCCAGCAGAAGCAGGAGNNGGAGAACCAGATCAAGGCCCTCCGCACCTTCATCGCCCGCAAGGTCGACTGCATTGTATTCACCGCACTCGTCGAAACCGGGTACGGCCCGGTCCTCCAGGAAGCCAAGAATGCAAAGATCCCCGTGGTCATGATCGACCGCGACGTGCAGAAGTCGGACCAGGGTCTGCGGTTGACCATCATGGGTTCTGATTTCATCAAGGAAGGCGAGAAAGTCGGGAACTGGCTCGCAACGTACCTGAAGGCCCAGGGCATCGATGATGGAACCACGCCAATCGACTTTGCCGAGCTCCAGGGGACCACTGGTTCGGCTCCCGCCATTGAAAGGGCCACGGGTTTCCGGAACATCCAGAAAGATCATGCCAACTGGAAGATCATGCACTCACAGGACGGTGATTTCACCTCCGCTCAGGGCAAGGCCGTCATGGAAGCCTTCCTGAAGGCCGACCCGAAGATCCAGGTGCTCTTCGCGCACAACGATCAGATGGCCCTTGGCGCCATCCAGGCAATCAAGGAAGCCGGTCTCCAGCC
>PMDT01000319.1:10013-10204 GCA_003154555.1 Spirochaetaceae bacterium | reverse complement strand
CGCGAGGCGATGCAGACGAACAAGCCCGACTTCCTCACGATCCTCGTCATGGACGCCCGCACGGGAGAGATCCTTGCCTATTCCTCCCTGCCCGATTTCGATCCCAATGAGTTCCAGAAAGATTCGCCGCAGATCGATTCGGACGGGCTCAAGAACAGGCCGGTGACGGTCGCCTACGAGCCGGGATCGGT
>PMDT01000319.1:3165-10001 GCA_003154555.1 Spirochaetaceae bacterium | reverse complement strand
AAGACGGACAATGAGAGCTTCTACCGCATGCTCTCGCGATTCGGATTCGGCAAACCGACCGGTGTGGCGCTCCAGGGGGAAACCGCGGGCCTGTTCAAACCCGCATCGCAGTGGTCGGCGCGTTCCAAGCCCACCATCGCAATGGGTCAGGAGGTGGCCGTGTCCGCCATGCAGGTGATGGCGGCCGCCACGGCAATCGCCGACGGCGGGGTCCTCCTGAAGCCGCAGCTCGTGAAGAAGATCGTCTCGCCCCAGGGAGTCGTTGTGAAGGAGTTCGGCCGGGAGCCGCTCTGGGAGGTCATATCGCCCGACACGGCCCGCACGATGCTCGGCTGGATGGAGACCGCGTCATGGCCCGCGGGAACTGCTCACCGGGCCGCAATCGATGGCGTGCGGATCTCCGCGAAGACGGGCACGGCCCAGGTGGCCAACCCGAAGACCGGGACCTATTCGGCGGAGGACTTTGTCGCCTCGATGATCGGGATATTTCCGACCGACGATCCGCGCTACATCGTGTATGTCGCCATCCAGAACCCACGCGGGCAGAGTTACTATGGCTCGCAGATTGCGGCGCCCATATTCCGCTCCGTGGCGCTGGGCATCATCGACAAGGTCGGCATCCCCCGGGCAGGGACAAAGCCGGGGGCCCCTCCCGACAACGTGACGTACGCGCCGCCGGTCACGATCGGGGATTCGATGCCGGACCTCAAGGGCGTGCCCAAGAAGCTGCTCCTGCCGCTCCTGCTGCGAAGCGACCTGAATGTCACGATCAACGGCACCGGATTCGTCACGCGCCAGACGCCCGCACCCGGGACGCCCATACAGGCGGGCGCCTCTATCGTCCTGGAGCTTCGGTGAGCATGCCGGAAAGCGATCCGCGCCCGACATTCTGGAAGACCAATATCGAGACCCTGGCAGCACGCCACCCCGCGGCGGCGCAGGCGATCTCCGATGCCGCGGACGTGGCGCCGCGCGTCAGCGTTGTGGCCACGCCTTCCGGTCATCCCACCGCCATTCTGGATGGTGTCCATCTCCATGGGCTGCGCAATCCCCCGCGCGATGCCGAGCAGCAGGCTGCGCGGGAGATCGATCAGACGTGCACGGCGATCATCGTTCTAGGGTTCGGCCTGGGATACGGCGCGGAGGCGGCGCGAAAGCTCTTCCCGCGCATCCCCCTCCTCGTGGTGGAGCCGGACCCCGGGATATTCGTCGCCGCCCTCTCCGCGCGGGACCTGGGAGCACTCCTTCTCGATCCGGGCGTGCAGTTCCATGTCGACCCGCATCCGGAGGGGCTTCCGCTGCTCCTCGACTCTCTTCCCATGGCACGGCCCGGCTTCCTGCGCCTGCGGCCAGCGCGTCGGGCGCTCCCGGCGGCATACCGGGCCGCGGAAGAGACGATACAATCCTGGATACTGAGGAAGGATATCAACGTCAATACCCTCTCCCGATTCGGGAGGCTGTGGGTGCGCAACTTGTGCCGCAATCTCGATGCATTTCTTCGTTGCCCCGGCGTCACGGACCTTGCCGGGCTTTTCACGGGCATGCCCGGCCTGGTCGTCGCCGGCGGCCCGACCCTCGACGCTCTCCTGCCGCATCTGGCGGATTTGCGGGAGCGCATGCTGATCGTCTCCGTCAACACCCCGGTTGCCGCCTGCCGCGCCCACGGCGTGGAGCCGGACTTCACGGTGGTCGTCGATCCGCAATACTGGGCGTCCCGCTATCTCGATTGGACAAAAACTGAACGGGGCGTGCTCGTCGCCGAGCCGTCCACGTGCCCGCGTGTTTTCCACAGGGAGGAGGCCCCCTGCTTCCTCTGCAGCTCTCTGTTCCCGCTCGGGGAAATCCTGGAAACGGCCGTTGGAGAAAAAGGAAAGCTCGGGGCGGGAGGCTCGGTCGCCACCTCGGCCTGGGATCTCGCACGGATCCTCGGGACGCGGTCGATCTACGTCGCCGGCCTCGATCTTGGATTTCCCGGCATGCGGACGCACTGCAGGGGGGTCTTCGCTGAGGACATGTGGCATTCCGGATCGGGGAGACTTGCCCCGGCGGAAGGAAGCTCCTACCGATCGATACTCGATATCGGGCTTTTCCCCGCACGCTCAACCGGTGGGGGCGTCACGTTCACCGACAGGAGAATGCTCCTCTACAAATGGTGGTTCGAGAACCAGATGCGCATTCATCCCGAGGTTCAGTGCGCCACGCTCTCCCCCGATGGCATCGCCATCGAGGGCATCCCGTATACCCCGCTGGAACAGGTGCTGTCGCTGCCCCTCCTCCGGCCTGCCATCGATCGGAATATGGAGCGCGTGAGGGAGATCCATGCCGGCCAGAACCCCGGAGGAGACGAGCGCCTCCGCGCAAGCATTGAAAAGGTGGAGCAGGAGCTGGACCGGCTCACGGAGCTGTGCCGCCGCGGCCTTTCACTGAGCGGGGAGCTGGCGGCCCTTCTTCGGCGCAACAAGAGCGTCCGCCGCTGCCTTGAAGAGCTGGACGGCGTGGACCAGGGGATCCTGGCGCTCTCCTCACGCACCATTGCGGGGTTTCTTGTCCAATCCGTCCTGCACGGGATCGAGGCGGAAGGCTACAGCGATGCGAGCCGGGATACCGTGCTGTCCCGCAGCGCCGCGCTCTACGAAGGGATCGCGGAATCGGCGGCATGGCAGCAGGGGCTCCTGCGGCGCGCGCGCCGGGCGATTTTTCCCTAAAGGTTCCCCGTGGACCGCCGATCCTCATTGGTGAGGATGCAATTCCTCTTCTCATACCAACGGTATGCGCGTGACGTCCAGGCATACCGTTTTTTTTTGCCCCGGTACTGCGTCCCTCAGGAAGCTTTCAGCGCCTTTTCAATGGCGGAAAGGATCCTCTCCGGTTTGAAGGGCTTCACAATGAAGTCTTTGACTCCCGCCTTGATCGCCTCCACGATGAGGTTCTGCTGGCCGAGGGCCGAACACATGATCACCTTCGCATGCGGATCGAGTGAAAAAATCTTGCGCATGGCTTCCAGGCCGTTCATGTTGGGCATCGTGATATCCAGAAGGACCAGGTCGGGACGGAGGCTCTTGAACTTCTCCACCGCCTCAAGCCCATCCGCCGCCTCGCCGACGACCGTGTAGCCGCGCTCGGTGAGGATTTCCTTCTGGATCATGCGCATGAAGGACAGATCATCGGCAATGAGAATGTTGGCGCCCATGAGGCCTCCTGTCAGAAGTTTTCGCGCTGAACGAACGACGTGTCAAGTATGAAGACCAGCCGGCCGTCCTCCAGGACGGAAACGCCGGAAAACATCCTCTCGGGATTCAGAAGATCGTCCACCGGCTTGATGACCACCTCGCGCTCCTCTATCAGCTCGTCGACGATGAGGAAAGCGCGGCGGTCCCCGTGCCGGAGAACCGCGGCGAAATACTCCTCCGCGCGGCGCCTGCCGCCTCCGAAGAGCCCGCCGAGGGAGTAGACGGGGATCTCCTCCCCCGCCCACGGGGANNAGCGTAATCCGCGTGCCCTTGCCCTGCTCCGTGCGCAGGACGACGTCGCCTTTCAGGTCGTGCCTGATGCGGGTCGCCACGACGTCCATGCCCACACCCCTGCCCGACAGGTCCGTGACGACTTCCTTCGTGCTGAAACCGGGCAGGAACACCAGGTCGAACAGCTGGGCCTCGGTGAACGAGTCCGCGCCCTGAATTCCCATGGCGCTTGCCTTGCGCCGGATGCGCTCGGCATCCATGCCGCGGCCGTCGTCACTGAGCTCAATGACGATATTTCCACCCTGCCGGCGCGCAGCGACGCTGACCCGTCCCTTTTCGGGCTTGCCGTGGCGTACGCGCTCCTCGGGGAACTCGATGCCATGGTCGAGCGAGTTGCGGATGATGTGCGTAAGGGGATCGGAAAGCGCCTCGACAATGCCGCGGTCGATCTCGGTGTCCTCCCCGGAAAGCTCGAGCTCGATGGGCTTGCCGATCTTTCGGGAAAGATCGCGCACGAGGCGCGGGAACTTGCTGAAGATGACGGAGATCGGGATCATGCGGGTATCCATCATCGCCTGCTGCATGCCCCCGGAGATCTTGTCCAGCGAATCGAATGACTCCACCAGCTCTTCGCGCACGGTCAGGACATCCACGCCGCGGCCGATGTCATCGGAGAGCCGCGCAATATGCGACTTGTGCAGCACGAGCTCCGCAATGAGACTCCACAAGTCATCGAGCTTCCGCGTATCCACCCTGATCGATGTCTTCTCCACTGCGGCGACGCGGCGGGACGGCTCGTCTGTTGTGGAAGACGCCGTTCCCGCCTCGGCGGCGGACGCGGCGCCTTCCGGGGCAGGAACGGCTTGCAACGCGGGGCGAAGGTATTCCTCGTAGCTCGGTTGCTCGATGAGCACGTCCGCGATCTGGTCGACGCCCGCGGCCGCCCGGAGGGCCGCTTCGCCCTCGTGGGCGGTGAGAAGCAGCACGGTGCGACCATACAGCGCGTCGTCAACGGGATCGCCTTCCATCGCGGGGGTGACCCGGACGACATTCGCCAGGGCCTCGAGGTTAAAGAAGACCAGGTAGGCCCGCGGGAACATCATGGGCTCCGATGGATCGACGCGCACGCTGATGCGGTACAGGCTCTCTCCCCTGTCGCGCGCTTCGGCGAGCTGCTTCCTCTGGAACTCGTCCAGCGCGGGAGGGAGGTCCGGCGCGATGGCCTGTCCGGCGGGAGCGACGCCCTGGGTGACCGGCGCGAGATGCGACTTGTCCCGGCCTGCGCTGAAACCGCCGAGTGTCGAAAGCACGGCAGCGGTGTCGAAGTCCGAATCGCTGCCGCCCTTCGCGATGGCGGCCATCATCTCTGCGATCAGGTCGGCACCGGCAAAAATGCCATCGAGGGCCGGCCTGGAGAGGCGGAGCGTGCCGGCGCGGGCGAGCCCCAGGACGTCCTCCATGCGATGCGCGAGCTCGGACAGGCGCGCGAACCCCATGAGGGCTGATTCCGATTTCAGTGAATGGGTGAGGCGGAAGACCTCATTGATGAGATCGGCGTTCGCCGCGTCGGTCTCCAGGACCAGGAGGGAGTCTCCCAGCTTCTGGCTGAGCTCCTCCGCCTCCTCGAGGAACGCCTTGCGGAGACGTGTCTCGTCCAGGCCTGTTGGTGCCATTACGCCTGCCCCGGCAGCGTGGGGGAAACGTCCCTGCTCGAGGCGAAAACGCGGGCGAGATCCAGCATGACATAGACGCTCTCATCGCGCCGCGCAATGCCGAGGACGAAGTCCGGGCGCACGCCGAGCATGGTGGCCGCATCGGTCGTGATCCCGTCGTCGTCAATTTCGACGATTTCCCGCACCTCGTCCACGTCCAGACCGTACGAGCGGTCGCCCACGCGCGTGATGATGATGCGCCTCTTTCGCGTATCCCCGGGGGGACGGCCGGTTGCGTCACCCGGAGCGACTTCCAGGCGCGCGCGCAGATCGATGACGGGAAGAATGTCACCGCGGAGATTGAGCACGCCTTCGACGAACGGTGGAGCCTTGGGAACCTGGATGAGATTCTCCCGACGCAGGATCTGCATCACGTTGTCCACGGAGATGCAGTAGCTTCCTGCGGCCAGGCTGAAGGAAACGTAGCGTTTGCGCATGGGCTCTCAGAACCTCCCGCGGCGAATGTGCGCCGCACGTATCGCCAGCGCGCGCACCCGGCGGTCGGGATCAATGGACGCGAGGCTGATGATGCCGTCGAAAGCGGCCCCGGTCCCGATGCGCTGCACGGCGCGCAGGATGACGCGACGGAGGCGTGGACCCGACCATGCGTAGACAGCAGCGAGCTCCCCTGCGGATTGGTGCACCGCCAGCTCTCCGATGGCATCGATCGCGCTCGCGCGAACGCTCTCCTCTGAATCCCAGAGTGCATGACGCAGGTACGCGTATGCCGTGGAAGAGCCGCGCGCGCCGAGCGCACGCGCCGCTCCTGCGCGACGCTCGCTGCTCGTGCTGAGGAGGAGCACTTTCCCCAGACGCGGCACATCCCCTGCTGCCTGGCCCCCATAATCCTTGCGCTGCACGCCCGCCTACCCCCGGGGGCCGGGCCCGGTTTCGCGACCGGTCTTTGGCGCCCCCTCCCACGTTGTTCCGTGGGATTGTTCGCGACGGTAATCCGCAAGTTCNNGGCCTGCGCGCGCATCTATTTCGCCAGCGAGCGTTGCCAACGCTGTTGCATAGTCCGCCGAGGCCGCGGGCTCGCCTCCCCGGTGGATCCCCCCACCTGCGCGCGCCCGTTGTTCCGCTTCATCCCGGTCCGTTCGAAGCGCCGCCTGCGCGCCGCGTGGGAGCCGATCGATGCCCGCATCGACGCCCCGGGCGAGCTGCGAGCACGCGTCCGGCCGAAGCTCGGGCCCCAGAGCCCAGAGCCCAGCGAAGGAGGCCTCCTGGCGCGCTCCCGTCGCGCGGTCTGATGCCCAGGCGCGGAGCACGCCGCCCAGGTCGAGTGACAGGCCGATATCGATACGTGCCTCTCCGCGCGCGCCATCGCACAGGCCCGGCAGAAGGAAGCGTCCCACCATGCCTGAAGGCCGTGCATCCGCCGTGCAGCGCACGACCCTCACCTCGATGGCGCGCTGTCGGTCCGAAACAGTGGTAAATGTCATGGCGCGGGCAGCGGGCAACCTGGCGCCGGCTGCGATCAGGATCACCGCGCGGCCGCCACTGAAGGCGGTCGCCCGCGCAGCACCGTGGGGTTGATCGCGGCCGGCAAAGACCTCGATGCCGATGTTCTGCGCCGTCCATGCCGGAACGGTCGCCTTTCGATTTTCTGTCTGACTCACGCCTGTCCCTTCCGCTGCTCGAGGGAGATAATGAGCTCGACCTC
>PMDT01000319.1:0-3130 GCA_003154555.1 Spirochaetaceae bacterium | reverse complement strand
GCGGCCACTCCTGGTGGCATTCCTGCGGCCACTGCTGGTGGCATTCCTGCGGCCATTGCTGATGGCATTCCCGCCGCCACTCCCTCGCGCGATTGGATGTCAGCCGGCATGCTGCGCGGTTTTCCCTCTGCCAGCCTGCTGTAGATCTGCGATCCCACGTCGTGCTTCTCGATCTCCCGACGAAGCAGGCCTATCTTCTTATCGGCCAGGGCGAGGGACTCGTTGAGGCGACTGATGCGATCTTCAATAAGGGCGACGTTGCGATCGGTGGTCTGGTTCAGCTCGACGAGGAGCCTGCTCACTTCCTCGCGCACGTCGGCGATCTGCGAGTCCACGCTCATGGCCCGACGCACACGATCCCGGAGAACCACGTAAACGAGGAGGAGCCCGCCGAGGTCGACGACGAGCATGATAAGGATCGTATACCACATGGCCTAGCTCGAGATGTCGATGTTGCGACCGAGGTCAGGGTCGCGAACGACGGCGGGGGCAGGCGGCGCCGCTGCGGCGGCGCGCTTTGCGCCCGGCCGCCTGCGGCGCCTGTCCGCGCCACGGCGGGAACGGTCCTTCACCTTCTCCGCCTCATTGTCATCCTCGCGCGTCTCATTCACGGTGTGGTCAAGCAGGTCGGACTTTTGAACGAGCTGTCCGCCCTGGAGGAGCTGGGCCTGTGGTGCGGCGTCCTTCTGCGCAGCCTGCTCCCGGCCGACCTGGGTCGTCTGGGTGAAGAGTGTCTGCAGGTCGATTGGCAGCGCCGCCACGCTACTTCCTCCTCATGAGCTCTTCGTCGAAGGCTTCGTACTTCGTCACTTTCACTTCGCCGCCCTGGAGGAAGAAGGTGACGAACTTGAACTCCGTGCGCACCGCGAGGGTGGCGTTCTTAATGGCAAGCTTCACACCCGGGTACACCCGTTCGGAGGCGGAAATCTTGCCAATGGTGTTGAGCGACGAGAGATGCGTGTTGATCGTGCCCATCTCCTGGATGCTTTCGTCGAGCTTTCGCAGAAGCTCGGAGCGCTTTTCATTCTGCTCGGAGAGATATTGCGCCTTCTCGGGGGGAAGCTTCTTCTGCACCTTCAGGAGGTTTTCCAGGGTCTTGATGTTGAGATCCACCTCCTCGAGAGATTTTTCCACCGTCTTCTTGGCCTCTTCAAGGCCCACGAGACGCTCCTTGCTCCGCGGATCGTAGCCGACTTCCAGGAGCGTCTCCGAGCCGCCGACGGCGCCGAGGATCTTGGAGTTGATCTCTTCCGACGCACGGAGCCGGCCGCCCACGATCTGTGCGCGCTTGCCCTGGCAGAGGATCATCTTGTTCGCGTCCACGAAGGAATGCACGATGCCGTCGGTGACGACGACGTACTCACCAGCATCGACATGGGCGTGCTCGATGAACTTGGAATACAGGCTTTTTCCGCAGCGGACCTTTCCCTCTGTCTTCGCGGCGATTCCCTGGTGGACGATGATGTCGCCCTCCGCGTCGATGAGGCACTTGCCGACGCTCCCGAATATCTCGATGTTGCCCGCGGCCTTCACGGAAAAGCCATCTTCCACGTTACCCTTCACGATTACCGTGCCGAGGAAGAGGATGTTGCCCGTACGGAGGTTCACATCGCCGGGGATGGTGTAGATCGGCTCGACGTTGATCTTGCCACCGATGAGAAGAACCTGGCCGTTGATCTCGGCCATGACCGAAAGCCCGTCCTCCGCGAGCTTCACGTTCTTGCCGATCACCAGGTCGCAGTCCTTGCCCTTGGTGGCGGGGATGGTCGTGCCCGTCACCGTGCGTCCGGGCTGGCCGGCCTCGGCAGGAATCTTTCGCGCAAGGAGCTGACCCGCCACCACGTTCTCCACGTGAGAAATGTCCTTGAAATCGACCCGTCCATCCTTCTCCCGAAGCGTGACGGCGTCCTTTTCCATCTTGAAATTGTATTCGATGCGGGCATCCGCGCCGTCGTGCGCACGGGTTCCTTCCGCCACGACGAGAGGCCTGCCGTAACGCGGCGAGGTGTCGATCTCCTCCAGCACGTCCTCCCGCAGGCCGTGGATGACGCCGTTGGAATGCAGATAGGATCGGAGGAAATCGGACGAGATGTCGGCGCCGCCGGGTCCGGGCTCCACGACAACCACGATGGCCTTCATTGCGCCATCCGTGACGTCCATCGATGCCGTTGAATCGTGACCCGGGTTGTACTGCACGTCGGCAACGCGGACGAGCTCGCCATCCGCGTGCTTGCAGATCCGGGAAACGAGCGCCGCGTCGAAGCTCGAAATCCCCCGGACCGCGAGGCGTTCCAGTGCCATGATTTCCGTGGCACGCGGGCCCCGACCCTGCGGTTTCGTCACCCGGAGGAACGCGCCGTCGCCGGAGACGCGGACGAACACCTCACCCGGCAGGTCCTTCGGCTTTTCCGGCGTCTGGGCGGCACGCTCGGCTTCACGCCGCGCCTCCTCCTCCGATTCGACGCTGGTCTTCACGACTTTCGATCGCTCGTAGACGGAGAGCTTCCAGGCGGCGCGGCCGATGCCCAGCGTGCCGCCGCTTCCCCGGCGCAGCACCTCGTATTCGAGACCTGAAACGGGGATTGCCAGCTCGATGGATGCCTTCCGCAGGGCGTCGGGCACGGTGTCGCCTTCCACCGTGATGGTGCGGTTCTTCTTGTCCTCTTCGGACTGCCGGCGCATGTATTCCTGGAGCTGTTCGAGATTAATGCGGCCCGACGCGCCGCGCGCGGAGGTATCGGCGGAAGGCAGGGATCCCGATGCTCCGCGCATTCCCTTTACACGATTCCTCTCTTGAAGCTCGTGAGCTTGGCGCGAAGACGCATCACGGCCTTGGTATGCAGCTGCGACACCCTGCTCTCCGTGACGGCGAGCACTTCGCCAATCTCCTTGAGGGTCAGATCCTCATAATAGTAAAGAACGAGGACCTTCTTCTCCTTCTCCGGAAGCTCCTTGATCGCATCGACGATGACGCGCTTGATCTCTTCCTTTTCCACGATCGTGTCCGGGTTGAGGCTCCCCGGGCTTTCGATGCTGTCCGCAATGGAGATCTTGTCGTTGTCCTCCCCCGTGTACCAGATGTCGTGAAGGGACAGCATCGAGGTCCCGCTGATCTTCAGCATCATCTGCT
>PMDT01000197.1 GCA_003154555.1 Spirochaetaceae bacterium | reverse complement strand
GAGATGGTCGTCGAGTTGAAAAAGAAAGGGGTGACCCTTCAGTGGTTGTGGGAGAGGTACATCGGCGAACGCCCCGCCGGCTACCAGTACAGCCAGTTTCTGGTTGCACTTCAATTCGTGGCGATTCTGGGAGCCTGCGAGCTGACCTATAACGCAACATCAGAAGGCTCTCTGCGCAAGCCTACGGAAAATCCATTCTACAGCCTAGAAGCTCGCGATGTTCTCCCAAGCAGGATGTACCTTTGGCATCGATCATGACACTGCAAGTTTCGCTGCTCGCACGATTCTACGCTGGTGGCGAAGGATGGGAAATCCGGTGTACCNNGTGGAAATGGGAGTTACAGCTTTGACGTGCATGTGGCCGAATCCGAGGACGCGCGCGATTCCCGGTTCCAGATGCGAGTACCGCTCTCGATCGAGAACCCGGAGTGCTCCTAGCCGATAAGCTTGCCGGCAAAGTCAGGATTCAGCAAGCCCATGCGCCGCCAGTTCCCGGGGGGTGCGCAGTTGCCCCGGCAGGGGTGATGGGCTTCCCGGTCACCGTCGTCGGTGTTCAGGCTCCGCTTGTGATTGTCGAAGATCACTTGAGGCTGTATTCTCAAGGAGATGGGTGACACCCTTCAACGCATCCGTGAGCTCGTTGGGGCCGGCACGGTGAAGATCTCGGAACATGGATACGATGAGTTGGCTGCCGATGGGATCTCCGCACGAGAAATAGTGGAAGGGCTTCAGGATGCGTTTCTGATAGAAGAGTATCCGTCTTTCACCAAAGGGCCGTGCGTCCTTGTCCGTCAGAGAGACAACCGAGGGAACGCCGTCCATGCCGTCTGGGGCATCCCGAGGCATGAGCTTTCTCCGGCAGTTTTAATCACCGCATATCGGCCCGACCCGGAACGTTGGGTTGACGACTTTTCCAGGAGGGCGAAATGACAACGCGCAAGCGAACCAAGATCGTTCACGAAGGCAAGTATATGGCCGAAGTCGATATAGAGCTTTTGCAAGACGAGACCGGATGGTCGCCATATCTTTCCTTAGATGATGCGTACAAACTCGATGATGTGAGGGAAGCCTTGCGGCGGGGCGATATCACCGCAGCATCCCGATCTTCGCGCGTTTTTTCCTTGACCCCGGTGTCGTGATCTGTGATGCCGGCGACGATTTGACGGGAGGTTCAACTCGGACGACGCGGTCAATGATAAAATGACGGGAATGTCGATTTGTTTGCCCGAAGCGAATCGCCGAACCGCTAAGGCTTCGTCAAGATTCAGCCAGGGCCGAATAACAGAGACAGCAAAAAAGGCGGGTTGATTGGCCTTGATATCAGGCGACGGCCCATTCCTCTGACAGAACAGCCGCTTGTTCCAGAACCGTTTCCGTTGCCTTTTCCTGCTTGTCCGGCGGCCGCTGAAGAATCTCGCGGTCGAGCTACTGCAGAAGCTTCTCGCCGGAGAGATCAAGACGCGTTTCCGCAAGAATGTCGTGGTTGCGCGCTCCTTCGCCGAGATGCTCCAGACCGCTCTAAAGAAGTACCAGAGCCGTACAATCCAGACCGCCCAGGTCATCGAGGAGCTCATCGCTTTGCCAAGGAAATGAATGCGGCAGGGGCGCGCGGTGAGAAGCTGGGACTCAACGGAAGATGAGCTCGCATTCTACGATGCCCGCTCCGACCAGGGCTTCAAGGCGCGACCACTGGCTCTTGAGCTTTTCCTTGCGTTCGATCTCCTCTCCCTCGGTCACTTCCTTGAACCTCGGATCGATATGGGGCCTCTCGGTTTCCTTCAGCTCGAGCTTTGCCAGCCGACCTTCATAGTAGATGGGAACCGTCGCCCCGTCTTCAACGGCTTTGCGGATGTCGTAGACGGAAATGTAGTCGCCGAAGACCTGGCGTGTGTTCGCATCGACTCTTTCGATCGGCGTGCCCGTGAAGCCGATGAATGACGTGAGGCAAGGATGCGGGACTCCCCGCCGCCGCGGGGCGGGCAGCGTTGCAGTCAGAGCCGTCTCGCGGCACGGGGATTGTCGTAGCGGGCCTCCCCTTGAAAGCCCACGAATGTCTGCGATATCAATACCGTCTGATCCCGAAGCAACAGGAGCAACCACGCTGTGAGTGAATTGGACGAGACGGCCGGGGAGCGCCCGGCCCCCGGCAGGGCCGAACGATACGCGACGCGCGTCGCCTTTTTCATTGGAGGCTTCGCTTGCGCCGTATGGGCGCCTTTGATCCCGTTCGCGAAGCAGCGGCTCCACATGGACGACGGCGGCCTGGGCCTCCTTATCCTCTGCTTCGGCCTGGGGTCCCTCGCAACCATGTTCCTTTCAGGCTGGGCGGCGGGACGGTTCGGGTGCCGCAAGGTCCTCCGGTTCGGATCTCTGCTCGCCTGCGCAGTCCTTCCCCTCCTGGCAACGCTGGACACCGTCCCCGGCATGGTCGTGGCGCTGCTCCTGTTCGGCTCCGCGATCGGCGCCATCGACGTCGTCGTTAACATCCAGGGCGTCATCGTGGAGAAGGCGAGCGGCCGCCCTTTAATGTCGGGGTTTCACGCGGGCTGGAGCATCGGTGGGTTCGCGGGAGCCGCCCTGCTCACGGGCATGCTTTCCCTGCGCGCCGCCCCCTGGACGGCGGTCGTCGTGGCCATCGTCTTGATGATTGTCCTCCACTTCTCGTTCTCGAAGGGGCTGCTGACGTACGCGGGCCGCTCCTCCGGGAAGGAGAAGCTGGTCTTTCCCCGCGGTTTCGTCCTGGCCGTCGGGGCGCTCATGTTCATCGGCTTCCTGTCTGAAGGCTCTGTGCTGGATTGGGGGGCGGTCTTTCTGTCGTCGAACAAAGGAGTCCCCATTACCATGGCGGGCTCGGGCTACATCGCCCTTTCTGTCGTCATGGTCATCTGCCGGGTGACCGGTGACGCTATTGTACGGAGGCTCGGCGGCTTTCGCGTCCTCCTCTTCGGAGGCCTGATCGGTGCGGCGGGCTTCCTGGTCGTCATCTTCACGACGCCACTCTGGGTGATGCTCATCGGCTTCGGCCTGATCGGGCTTGGGCTGTCCAATGTCGTGCCGGTGCTCTTCTCCCTGTGCGGGAGGCAGAAGCTGATGCCAGCCAGCCAGGCGGTCTCCGTGGCGAGCACCCTCGCCTACACCGGGGTGCTCCTGGGCCCGGCCATCATTGGCGGCGTGGCCAAGGCCTCCAGCCTCAGCATCGGGCTGGGGCTGGTGGCGCTCATGGTTCTGGCGGTCGCGGCCTCGTCATCCATCGCCAGGCCGTGACGTGCCCGGCCATTGCCCGTTTGTTGCCGGCATCAGCGGCGGATTTGCGGACGAACTCAATTGATAGCCCGCCCGGATTTGGTAGATTGCCGGCCTTCCAACCCGACCGTGCCCTTGAAGCTGGTGCAAGCCATGATTCCCGATCCCTGCCCTCGCTCACTGCACAAGCAGATCCCCACGCTTCTGGAGCGGGGGGAAGGGAGCCCCGGGAAGGGTCTGATACCAGTAGGCGGTGGAGCAAATGTCGTGCTGACCGAGCTGAAAGCCTCCCCCCCCTCCATGGCCCAGCGCCTGGATGGTGACCCTGAGGTCCTTTTCAAACCGGATAGGGTCCTGGACGTGCCAGCGGTACATGCTGTGCCGCAGTTGGGCGCTGTAGAGGCCGTCAGGCCGGATCACCTGGTGCATTCCTACAAACGGCGTTGAGTAGGTCCGGTACTGCTTGTCGACCTCCCAATCCCAGGCGCCGCCGAAGTAGTCTTCAAGGCCGGTGCCGCATATCGTGGGAAACTCCTTGTCGCCATCGATATAGAACTTGATTTCTCCTTCGCCCCACCAGCCGTTGTGGGTGATGCCCCAGCCCATGGAAACACCGATATAATGGCCTTGCCCGACGACGCCGTCGAGGATCCTGTACACCTCGCCCCTGGGGAGGGGATTCACGCGACGGAACTGGGCATGGAAGTACCCCGTGTCCTCCGGGATCTCTGTGAGGGTGTAGTTGATTTGATAATAAAGAAACTTGTCCTCCGTGGGGTGGAGGTTCTCAAGCGTGATCCGGCACCTCGCGCGGAAGGGCATCTCCCAGAAACAATTCATGCCGAAACTGGGATTCACAGACACGGGAAACGATGTGAGCTGGGCAAAGGGCGCCGATGGCAGGGTCCCGCGGCCAGAATAGGACCAGGGGACGGCAAAGAAGTCCGGCACGGGACATTCGACCGAGGGTCGGTCCTGGTCTTCCCAGTACACGCGGAGGATGAGGTCCCGGCCCGGCTCGGTGGTCATCCATATACTCTGAACGGCGCCAGGTCCTTCGATATCGGCGAGCACCACCGTCTCTCCTGCCCTTGCGGTCACGGTGGGCCGGCACTTCCAGCCGCGTCCAAGAGGCTCTGACGCGCTTCCAGGCTCGGGCTCGGCCATGGCGGCCATGCCTTTGCCCCCGGTGGGATTTTCCGCGTTGATCGACCTGGACTTTGCCCGTGAAAGCCGGGGGAGATTCCCCAGGCTCATGCCAAGCCCGTTGAATTTGTCCATGACGCGTGCTCCTTCTAATGAATGGGAAAAAGCGAATCCGCCGTACCAGAGAGGATCGTCACTATCTGATCGTCTTTCAGACCCGCGTCCCGATACAACTGGATGTCTGAGGCGAGCACCTCCTTCTGGTGAGCGAGGTCTCCCGGCAGGACCGAATCGGAGCCGAACAGGAGCCTTTCGGGTCCGCAGAAGCTCAGCGCGTTCCGCACAGCCTGCACCCGTATGTAGGGGGGAGTGCCCGGCAGTGCCCAGGAGGAGCTGCTGCTCGAACCCGGGCGGGTCGAGGGTGTGGAGGCGAGCTCGGTCGTCTCCGACAACTTCAAGGCGGCCTATGCGGCCACGGAGCACCTCGTGAAGCGCGGGAGACGCCGTATCGTGCTCCTGGGATACGATCCCACCACTCTCACCAATCTCGATAAGAAGCGCGGCTACGATGCCGCGCGGGCCGATTGCGGGCTCGATGCGGACCTGACCGTGGTCGTGAAAGAGCACGATGTCGCGCGGATCACCGAGGCCTTTCAGCAATTCCTGAACACGGGCACACGATTCGATTCGGTGATCGCCACGACGCAGGGCAAGACGACCATCGCGATCAAGCTCCTGAAGGAGCGCCACTTCCGGATTCCCGAAGATGTGGGAGTCATCGGCTTCGACGACACGCCGTGGTCGGAGCTTCTCTCGCCGCCCCTGACGGTGGTTTCAGAGAACACGTATGACATGGGAAAGGAAGCTGTCCGCCTGCTCATGGAGCAGATGAATCGCGAGGA
This sequence comes from Spirochaetaceae bacterium, assembly GCA_003154555.1. Taxonomy (GTDB): domain Bacteria; phylum Spirochaetota; class Spirochaetia; order SZUA-6; family Fen-1364; genus Fen-1364. The sequence goes on along the minus strand of PMDT01000197.1, from coordinate 972 downwards.
AGCGGTCGAGCCGCGGCATATCGTCCTTGAGGACGAGTTTCTCCTTCGAGAATCGACATAGCGTCCGGGAAGCCTGGCAGAGCCTGAACGGGCGCGCATTCATTTCGACTCGCGAGTGACGGCAGAGCAGCCCGAGGGATGGGAGAGCAGGTCGTTGCCAGGCTTTTTTTATTTGTCGCCCGGGGATGCAAGGCGGAGAGTTTTCACATGCGGGTACGCGAGGATCTTCCGATCCTTGGTGACGAGAGTCGCTCCAAGCGACAAGGCTGTGGCAATAATGATCCTATCTGCAGGGTCGGCATGGATTGGCTCAGGCAATTCGACGGAAAGCCGGGCTATCGTATTATCCACCGGTACGAAGTGGAAAAGTGCCAGTCGTTCGCATTTCTCCACCCACAGGGCCGCGGGGATGCGCAGTTCAAGCCGTCCCCTCCGCTCGAGCATGAAGACCTCCCAGACGCTGATTGAAGAGATACCGATCGGCTCCCGCCCGCCCCGGATGGCATCGAGTGCCGGCGTCGGCAGATCTGATGGATGGTCGATGTATCCAATCCAGATGTGAGTGTCGAGTATGATCACCGCGCCGCTTCCCAGTCATCCGCTCCAACGGGCTCTTGCGGGTTGATGTATTTCACCAGGAGACCTCGCAGCGTGGAGAGCTCGCGCTCATCGGCCTTATCGACGGGCGAGATCCGTGCAACCGGCCGGCCGTGGTCGGTGATCAGGATTTCCCGACGTTTTTCCTCGACGAACCGGAAATACTCGAATGCTTTCGGCTTGAAGCTGGACTTGGAAACCTTGACTGGCAAATCTTGTTTCATAAGACCATGTTAACCAGTCCATGGTCTATTTGTCAAGGTCCTATTTGCCCAGCCCTTGAATGAAAAACGAGGCCCTGATTTTTCGTCTCTGGCCGCCCGCTCCGCGTCCCGCAGGAATACGGCGATATCCACGTCGGACAGGGGTCTTGGA
>PMDT01000020.1 GCA_003154555.1 Spirochaetaceae bacterium | reverse complement strand
CGGCTGCGCCGCCTGCGGCAGGAAAGCGTTCGTGAAAAAGCCCGTGGAGCGTGACCTGCCGGCTCCCGATCGTTTCGGCAGCCGCGCCAGCGGGATCCTTCTCCATCCGACCAGCCTCCCCGGTCCGCANNGCTTCTCGTCGTTCGCGGGCAATCCGCTCCTGGTGAGCCTCGATGCCCTGCGGGAATGGGGCGCCGTGCGGACGAACGACCTTGACGCCGTCCCCGGCTTCCCTGCGGGCAGGGTGGACTACGGTGCCGTCATCGCCTGGAAGATGCCGCTCCTGCGCGCAGCGGCGACGCATTTTCTCAAGAACGCGAAAGGTGACGTGCGCGACCGGTTCGATGCCTTTTGCGCACGGGAATCGTCGTGGCTCGACGACTACGGCCTCTTCACTGCCATCAAGCGCGCCTTCGTCGGCGCGTGGAACCGCGCGTGGGAGAAGGACCTGGCCCTGCGCGACCGCGCGGCGCTCGCCCGCGCCCGAAAGCAGTGCGCCGCGGACATCGCCGTGGAGAAGGCGATACAGTTCTTCTTTTTTTCGCAGTGGGAGTCGCTGCGTGCGGAGGCGGCGCGCAGGGGGATCCGCATCATTGGCGATCTCCCCATATTCAGCGCGCCCGACAGCGCCGACGTGTGGGCGAACCGCGCCCTTTTCCTGCTCGACGGTGACGGGCTGCCGACGGTTGTCTCGGGCGTTCCGCCCGACTACTTCGCGGCCACCGGCCAGCTCTGGGGAAATCCCCTGTACGACTGGCAGGCTTTGGGTCGGCAGAGATACCGGTTCTGGATCAGGCGGATCAGCGCAGCATTCAGGCTTTTCGATTTCGTCCGCATCGATCACTTCAGGGGCTTCGAGGCCTGCTGGACAGTGCCGGCCGGAGAAAAAACCGCCGAGCGCGGCCGATGGGTGAAGGTACCCGGGGAGCAGCTCTTCGAGGCGCTGCAGAAGGAGCTGGGGAGCCTGGCAATCATCGCCGAGGACCTCGGCGTCATCACCCCCGCGGTGAATGCTCTGCGGGAGCGGCGGGGATTCCCCGGCATGAGGATCCTCCAGTTTGCGTTCGACAGCGACGAGGCGGGCGCGCTGGACGCGGGCAACCGTTTCCTTCCGCACAACCACGTACGCGATTCCATCGTTTATACCGGGACGCACGACAACGATACGACCCGCGGCTGGTACGCCGGGCGGAGCCCCCAGGAGAAGGCCTACCTGGACCGTTACGCCCCGGCCACCGACCCCGAGATCGAATGGCGGCTCATCCGCATGGCACTCTCTTCCACGTGCGTGTTCGCCGTGACGCCGCTGCAGGATGTCCTGGGCCTGGGGACGGAGGCGCGCATGAATACCCCGGGCACCAGCACCACGGGGAACTGGTCGTGGCGGGCGCCTGACAGCATCCTGGACGATACCGCAGGGCGGAGAATGGCGGAGCTCACGGAGCTCTACGGCCGGGTGCCGGCGAAGGCTGACGGTCCCCGCTGAGCCGCGGTTGGTCAGCGGCTATTTTCGAAGCATCTCCGCGATGCGTTTTTCCATCGCCACCGCTTCCGTCGGGGTAAAGAGACCCGCTTCCAGCTCGAACCGCGCACTCGCGCCGGCCGCCAGCGTCTTGACGTTTCCCTTCGCCTTCTCGGCGCTGTAGCCCTCCGGCTCGGCAGTGCCCGGCAGCACCATGCCCAGGCAATCCTGGTCCGGGGTGCGGCTGATCCAGCGTACGCCGTGATCGAATTGCTGAGGCTTGTGGGAGATCCAGCTCGCGTATCCGTCGGGATGCACCATCATGGTGTGCGCCCATCCCTTCGGGTCGGCGCGGTAGGTGAGATAGAGGACGACCTCGGGATCGAAGGCAAGGCCCGGGGCGAGCACATTATGGCGACCGGGGTCCGCCGCGAGCTCGGCAAGGAACTCGCGGTGTCCCGCCGGCGGCTTGATATGGGACGGCAGCGCCGTGCGCACCCGCACGGTGTCGGGCGAGCAGGGCGCGCTGTAGACGAGCCTGCCGTTGTCAATGGGGCGGAAGTTGACGTGCTCCATGAACATCAGGTCCATCGCGGTCTTCTTGTGATTGGCGATTTCCATGGCGATCGAGACGGCAGCCGATCCGGCGTGCAGGGACGCGCGCGGCAGGGCCGAGTAGTCATACGCGAAAGCAATTGTGTGTCGATATTCGCCGCCCACGCCAATAAAGGGCCCCTGCGCGTCCGTGCCCAGGGAGATGAAGGTGCTGTCGTACGGCGCGTTGGGAAGCTCGCCGTGCAGCGGGTGGGTGTCGCCGGCCGCGGGCACGCCCATTGCCGTGGCGCCGCAGTGCAGCAGGAATGCCCCGTAGGTGGCAAGGTAGTCGCGCGTGGCGCGCGGCTGGTGGAACATCGATTTCATCGTGAGGACGCGGCCGTCGAAGCGTGCGTCCCAGATCTGCTGGCCCTGCCAGGGCAGGACGGTCATCTCGCCGCGCGCGTTCTTCAACCTGACGGCGGCGACACCGGATTCATAACGGAAGAGGCTGGCCGACAGCTCGCCGCTTTCGACGATTGTCTTTTCCTTTTCTCCAAAAAAGCCGTGCTCCAGATTGATGACCGTTTCCCGTTCCATGGTTGTCCTCCTATACGTGGCGCATGCTCATTGCCAGGAGCCGGCGCAGCCTCTCGCGATTGGCCGCGTCGTAGTACTCCACGGGGTTGAAGTCATCCGTGAGCACGATGCCGCGCGTGAGATCGGGCTGCCATGTCCGGGCAAAGGCAGCCTTCACATCGGCCAGGGCCTCGGGGTGGACGCGGCTGTAGTCGGGCGTGCGCAGGATCGTAAGCGGTGAGCGCAGCGACGCGACGAATAGCGTGTTCGCGCTCTTTACTCCGTGCACCACCACGCCGGGAAAAACGCTCTGCAGCGTCTTGTACAATGACGCACCCATGTAGTCGCCGGCTGCATCGAAGTCGACGAATGTGTTCATGACGAGCGTGCCGTCCGGCTTCAGGACTTTGCGCACGGCTTCGAACGCCTCCCGACTCATCAAGTGCGACGGGCTTCCATCGCCGACAAAAGCGTCGAGGATCACGGCGTCGTACTTCCTGCCGGTCGTGTTGAGGAACCACCTGCCGTCCCCGATGGTGATGGAGATGGCGTTGGTGTCCAGCCCGAACCAGGTGCGGGCGACATTGACCACCGCCGGGTTGATCTCCACCACGTCCACGTGCGCTCCGTCCGCGGCAAGATCGCGCGGCACGATGCCGATGCCCAGGCCGATGCACAGCACGTCATCCAGCCGCGGCGTGTAGGCGCGCGCCAGGTCCTCCAGCATCCACGTGAACATGACGGTGCTCGACTGGCGGCTGGTGTCGTAGACGTTCTGGATCAGGTAATCGGTGAGGTAGTAGCGATAGGGAACTTGCTGTGACTGCAGGACCTGGATCATGCCGAAGCTCGAGTTGCCGCGGTACAGCTCCTCGCCGGCGGGAAGCCGCGGCCCGTCCACGGTGAGCCCGTACCAGCCCAGCCCCGCACCTGCGACGATGCAGACAGCCACCCCGATCGTGGCGCCGGCGCGCCGTCCCCAGAAGAGGAAGTAGCACCCGGACAGGAGCGCGAGCGCGGCGGCTGTCCCGTACATCGTCGTGGAGTTGGGAAGAAGCGGGATCAGCAGGTAGCCGATGATCGCGGTACCGAGAAAGCTCCCCAGCGTGCTGACAAAGGAGACACGCCCCACGGTGCCGCCCACGCCGGCAAGCGTCTGCGCCACCACGCGCACAAGGAACGGGCTCGTCATAGCGAGCAGGAAGAGGGGAATGAAGAAGAGGCAGACCGCGGAAAGCAGCGACCCCACGGGAAGCGGCAGGCTCAGGAGCTGGTAGGCCAGCCATTCGCGCACGGCAACCGTGGCCACGAGCGCGATCGCGGCAATGAGGATGGCGAGGTACAGCCTCCCCGGGCGCGCGGAGCGGGTCACCAGGCGCCCACCCGCGTAGTAGCCGAACGCGAGCGCCGCCAGCGTCACGGCGATCTGCGCCGTCCACACGAAGTGCGACGTGCCGAAATACGGCGCGAGCATCTTCGCCCCGAGTATCTCGACGATCATGACAGCCGCCCCGGCGATGCAGGCGGTGACGTAGAGGAAGCGTTGCAGCCCGCGCGGGAGCGAGGGCTGCTGCGGTGATTCCTGTTGGGCCGGTAGCGGGTGTTTGTTCTTCATGCCTCTCCCCCGGGCGCAGTGTACATGCTCGGGGGAGTTTCGTCGCCCTCCGGGACGAGCGCCGGCGTCAGGCGGCGCCCCGGTCCTTCCGCGCCGGGGGAGTCCCGCTGACAAAAGCCTTCCCATCCTGCGCGCAGAGCTCCTGGATGATGAGCCGCCCGTCTTCCGCCACGGTCGGGAGACCCGCCGCGGGCCTTGTCCACTGCCCGATCATGGCGAAGTGCGCAAGGGTGGGAATGCGTTTCTCAATCTTCATGCGCATCGTCGCCACCGTTGGTCTCCATCCCTCGTAGGAACCCTTGTGGTTGCCTGTGAAATGTACGGTGGTAAGCGGCGTGGCGACATCCGTGGCTTCAATGTCGGCGGCGATGCCGGGAAACAACGTTTCAAGCCACGTGGTTGTGTCCGAGAGCACGCGCGCTTTGCGGGCAGCGTATGCCGCCTTGTCCTCCTGCAGCTTTTCCCAGCCCGCCCAGGGACTCTGGTAAAGCACGCTGAGCACGGTCTTGCCCGCCGGCGCCATGGTCGGATCGAAGGAGTAGTTGTTCAACATCAGGAGCCCGGCCTTCTCTCCCCCGATCTCCACCGGCGCTGATGGCCGGATGGTCCGAAGGCGCGGAAGCTCTGAAATGGGAATCAGGCGGTTCAGGCCGTAGGAGACCTGCACGAACGGCTCGTACAATGGCAGTGTGCTGTACACCTCCTGGAGCCCGGGCGTCATGTATCTGCCCGAAAGCATGCCGAACAGCGTGGCGCGCCCGTCTGCGGCGCTTATCACCTCGTCGGCGTCATGAACGGTGCCGTCCGACAGGCGCACGCCGACCGCCTTTCCATCGCGCACAACGATCTCCTGCACTTTTGCGCTGAAATGGATCACGCCGCCGAGATCCGTGTACCTCCTCCAGATTGCGCGCGCCAGGCCCAGCGAGCCGCCCTCCGGCCAGCCTCCCGCCTTGTCGTTCTGTACAGAGGCGAGCATGAGCAGGCTCATCGCCGGCATCCCGTCGATGGGCAGCGCGAGCTCGAAGAATGCGCGCAGGTCGGGGTGCCGATAGCCGGCGGCGTACTGCTGGATGCTCCCGCCATGGCGGCGGAACATCGGAAGATACCGGCGGATTTTCCACATGCCGCGCATGCGCGAGAGAAGACCGCGGATGCCGGGTTTCTGCGCGGGCGGCCTCGCTCCGCCCATGCGGCCGTTGAGCCCTGACCAGAGCTTCACGTCGGAAGCAAGATGGTCCAGGCGCTTGCGGTCTCGTGCGGGTGGTGCGACCGCTTCCTTCAGATGCGCCACGAGACGGTCAACATCGCTGTACTGCGTGAGCTTCCTGCCGCCGGGCAGCACGATGTCGCAGAACACCTCGTGGTCGTGGATCCGCGTGCCGTCCAGAGCTCCCAGCTCATCCCAGATGCGGCGCATCCGGTTGCCGGGGCTCGTGCCGACCAGGAAGTGCAGGCAGCCGTCGAAGGTGAAGCCCTTGCGCGTCCACCCCGTGCAGACGCCGCCCGCAACGGTGTGCATCTCGAAGATCTCTGTCTGGTACCCGTTCATGCGGCCGTAGCAACCCGCGGAGAGCCCGGCGATCCCCCCGCCGATGATTGCGATTTTCCTCGCCATATTCTCACTCCTTCGGATTTATCTGACCAGCCTGTTCAGCATGGTTTCTATGTAACGGGCGCGGGCGGCATCATCGGCATAATCGATGCCGCCTGCGTCTTTTACCGTATTCGCCACGAGGAACGGGAGTATCGCGCAGGAGAGCACCATGAGCGCCACGTCGCCTTCGTTCCTGCCCGCTGCGCCGCCTGCCTCGGCAACGACCTGCCCGACCTTGTCCAGCATTTCCTTCATGTAACGGCCGTAGAAGGTGCTCCCTTTCTCATTGCGCATCAGGGTAAGGAAGGCGGTTCGTGTGAGCCCGGGGAACTTCATCAAGCCGTAGGCATAGCCGGTTATGAAGTCGAGGAGGCGCGCCTTGGGCTCCCGGCCGGGCGCGAACAGGTACGCCATTCCCTTCTCAAAGGCCTCCGCGGTCGCGACCTCCACGGCCTGGTCGATCAGCTCGTCCTTGCTGCGAAAATGGTAGTTGATTGCCGCGATATTGACCCCGGCCTCTTCCGCGATCCTGCGCGTCGTAAGCTCCTCGCTCGTGACGGAGAATATGAGTCTTACTGCTGCGTCCAGTATCTTCTTCCGCGTCGTAAGATCTTCAGGCGCCATTATTCCTCCAAAACATTGATTCAATCAATGATTAAAACAGTGATTAATATACAGTTTGAAGAAGTTCTGTCAAGCAGGCGAGGAAAGAGATATTGCGTGCGATGTGAACGAGGCCAGCGGGGCCTTGCCGGAGGGTTTTAGCTCGTGGCCATGCCGTGGTCGCCTTCAGAATCGCTGCCCCACCACCGGGACGCCCAGTCCGAGAGTGTCCTGACTGCGAGCTCCAGGTCCCTGCCTGCCACGGTCAGCTTATATTCCACGCGGACTGGAGAAGCAGGCACAACAATGCGTTCCACGAGCTTCCTGGTCTCCAGTTCCCGCAGCCTTTGCGCCAGGAGAGGATCGGAAAGGCCCGGGATCGCGGCCATGATGCCACTGAACCTGTGCGGACCATTGATGAGGACGCGGAGGATGACCCCCATCCAGCGTCGACTCAGGAGGTCCATCAGCTCCGCGTAGAGGGGGCAGAATTCCGTTATCTGATTGCTGCTTTCTGTTGCAGCTATTGTTTTGGCCATATTACTAATGTAGCACAAGAAACTTATTTTCAACAATTTTCTTTTCATAAATAAGTTACTTGTCTTTTGTAAGTTTAATGCGTACCTTCTCACATGTTGAAGCAGACAAGAGCTTGTTTCAAACACTGAGATTTCAGAAGGAGACATCAGACATGATAAAAACAGCAATCATCGTTGGGAGCACCCGACCGGGACGCCATGCGGACTCGGTTGCCAGGTGGGTCCTCGAGAATGCAAAGAAGCGGACGGACGCGGAGTTCGAGATTGTCGACATCAAGGACTACAACCTGCCGCTCCTGGACGAGCCCGTTCCGCCGTCCATGGGACAGTACAGCAAGCCGCACACGAAGGCGTGGGCGGAGAAAATCGCCTCTTTTGATGCATTCGTCTTCGTTACGCCGGAATACAACCACGGCACTTCGGCGGCCCTGAAGAACGCTCTCGATTTCATCTACGCCGAGTGGAACAACAAGGCGGCCGGTTTCGTGGGCTACGGAAGCGCCGGTGGCTCCCGCGCCGTGGAGAATCTCCGCCTCGTCATGGGCGAGCTCCAGGTGGCGGACGTCCGCGCCCAGGTCCTGCTGTCACTTTTCACCGACTTCGAGAACTTCACCACCTTCAAGCCGAACCCGATGCACGTGACGTCCTTGAACACCATGCTGGACCAGCTCGTATCCTGGGGCACGGCAATGAAGAACGTGCGCGGACTCAACGCTCCCAAGCAGTTCCGTCCGGTGCAGGTTGAAAAGGAAATGGCAAAGACCTCAGTCTCGTAAGCAGTCCACGCGGCCGGGGATCCTCCCGGCCGCGGCCCGGTGCGGGTCGATGTTTCCGAACCGGGTGGCGCCGACCACAATGTCGGGTTTCCTCCCCTGCCCGCGCAGCACGGTGACGAATGGAATCGCCGTGCCATTCGCGCGGGCTGACAAAGCGTCGCGCACGTAAGCTTCCATGTCGGCCCGGCCGGCAAAGCTTCCGGGCATGAAGTGAAAGATTTCAGGATCGCTGCCGACGGCACACAGCGCCTCGAGGTGCCCCTCCTGCATCGGCTCGAGGCGTACGGCCTCACCTTCAACCACGGGCACGTATTCATCGGGTCGGGGCCGGCTTTCCCGATGCGAAAAGCGCACGGATCGCCCCTCGGGATCGGTGTCCGGCCAGGTTTTGCCCTGCGTTTGTTCTCTCATGCTCTCCATAATAACAATGCGGCTGGTCATGGAGCCAGCGTCGTGGACTTCCGGTCGCATGATCGATATCTTGAATCTCACATCGTGAAGCAGAAATCAGATGACACGGGCCTCCGGGGCCTGAAGACACTCCTCCCGTATCTCAAAGAGCGCTGGGCGATCCTTGCGGCGGGATTCGCCTTCATGCTCGTGCAGAACTACGGGGCCATGATGGTGCCCACCTATTTCCAGAAGATCCTGGACGAGGTGACCGGAGCCAATCGCGCGCCGGTTGTCTGGCAGCTCATCGGCATGGCGTGCCTGTGGGCAGGCATCACCGTCGTGTCCCTCTACGGCATGCGGCGGCTCATCATCGGTGCGTCGCGCACCATCGAGTACAGCCTGCGGCGGCGCATCCACGGGCGACTCCTGGAGCTGGACTACGCTTTCTTCCAGGCGCATGAGACCGGTGACCTCGTCTCCCGCACGACCAATGACCTGGACAACGTGCGGACGCTGCTGGGACCCGGCGTCATGTACATCCCCAACAGCCTGAGCATGTTCGTGTTTTTCTTTCCCGTGCTGTTCCGCCTGAACGGACCGTTGATGCTCGTCGTCTCGGGCGTGCTCGTCCTGGTGATCGCGCTGATCTTCGTGGTCCTGCCGCGGCTTGCGCCGCTCTATCGCCGCATCCAGGAGGCCACGGGGACGATCAACAGCCGCGTGTGGCAGGTGGTGTCCGGCATCAGCACGGTGAAGCTCCACACCATGGAAGGCCAGGAGGAGGAGCGCTTCCGGGAGCTGAACCGCGACTTCCTGAAGCGCAACATGGCAACCGTCCGGGTCCAGGAGGCGCTCTGGCCGCTTTTCGGATTCGTCTTCGCCATCACGCAGCTCGTGATCATCTTCGTCGGCGGGAGCTTCGTCATCAGCGGCGCCATGTCGCTGGGCCAGCTTCTCCAGTTCAACGTCATGATCACTGCGCTCACCTTCCCCGTCCTTTCCCTGGGCTGGATCATGTCGCTCCTCCAGCAGGGGATCAGCGCAATGGGACGCATCAACACGATCCTGCACGGACCCGATGAGCTCCGCGAGGACTGGCAGAGCCCCGGCGCGGAGCACCTTTCCTTCGACGTCAGGGCTCTCACATTCACCTACCCGAAGCAGACCAGGCCTGCCCTGCGGGACGTGAGCCTCAGCATCGGCCCGGGCGACTTCATCGGCATCACGGGGACAATCGGCAGCGGCAAGACGACCCTGATCAACCTGCTCACCGGACTCCTTCGGCCGCCGCGCGGCACCGTGTTCGTGAACGGCATCGACATCCGCGACATCGAACCCGCGCAGCTCTTTGCGCGCATGGGCGTCGTGTCGCAGTCGCCGTTCCTTTTCTCGCGCAGCCTTGCTGCGAACATCGCGATGGGAGCCGATGGCAAGGGAAGCGATGACGCGGTGAGGGAGGCGGCGACACTCGCGGGGCTCAGCCACGACGTCGCCTCCTTCGCGGAGGGCTACGGCCAGCTCATCGGGGAGCGGGGCATCACGCTCTCCGGCGGTCAGAAGCAGAGGACGGCCATCGCGCGCGCGCTCCTGCGGCACGGGTCGGTTGTAATCCTGGACGACTCGCTCTCCAGCGTGGATGCGCGCACGGAGTCGGCGATCATCGACAATCTCCTGTCCCTGCGGGCCAACCGGACGCTCATCGTCATCTCGCACCGCATCTCCCCGCTGAAGGCGGCAGATAGGATCTACGTGATGGATGACGGTGCGATCGCGGAAGTGGGAACGCACGCGGCGCTGGCCGATGGCACGGGGCTGTATTCGCGCCTGGTGCGTCTCCAGCAGCTTGAAAAGAAGCTCGCGGATCCCGAGGACGAGGAGGCCGTGGGCTGATGGCAGAACCAACCCGCCCGCGTGTCGCCGGTGTCAGGCGGCTCATTCCCTACGTGCGCCGCCATGCATGGCTGGCTGTCTCCGCGCTGATCGCACTGATCGTGATGGATCTGCTGCAAGTCGTTCAGCCCTATCTCGTGAAGATCGCAATCGACACCAATGTGGCCGCGCGCGACCTGGCGGGGCTGGGCCGCACCGCGCTGCTCCTTGGCATCGCCCTGGCAGGCGGTTTCGCGGTCCAGGTGCTCTTCGGAATCGGGACACAGTACCTGGGCCAGAGACTGGTCTTCGACATTCGCATGGACCTCTTCCGCAAGGTGCTCGGTCTCTCCAATGACTTCTTCGATCGCACACCGGTGGGCAAGACACTCACGAATCTCTCCAATGACGTGGAGGCCCTGCGCGAGTTCATCGCCGAGGGGGTGGTGAGCATCGCCGGCGATCTCCTGAAGGTCGCCTTCATCCTTGCGGCCATGGTCATCATCAACCCGCGGCTCGCGCTCATCACATTCATCACCATCCCGTTGTTTGTCGGCGCCACCCTCGCCTTCCGCTCCAGCATCCGCGCCGGCTACCGGAACGTGCGCACGGCAAATGGCGAAATCAATGTCGCGCTGTCGGAAACCATCTCCGGCATCCGGGAGATTCACCAGTTCACCTGGGAGAAGGAGAGCCGTGAGGCTTTCGACCGGAGCAATACGCACTATCTCAAGGCGTACCTGGGCATCGTGAACGCCTATGCCCTTTTCTTTCCGGCGATCGAGATCGTCGTCAACGGGGCAATGGTCCTTATCCTCCTCTTCGCCCACTTCGCCATCGGCGTTTCGCTGCACGTCGGCGAGGTCTTTGCCTTCTTCGCGTACGTGAACATGTTCTTCTGGCCGCTGCGGCAGCTCGCGGAGAGATTCAACCTCTTCCAGGCGGCGGTCGCGGCGACAGAACGCATCTTCGTGCTCCTGGATGAGAAGGTGAGCATCGTCTCACCCGCGCCGCGCGAGCCTGCCGCCGCCCGCGCGGCCGGACGTGGACAGGCACGGCGCGCGTCGGAGGTCGTCTTCGATCACGTCAACTTCCACTACGCGGAAGGCACGCCAATCCTCCGCGATATTTCCATCCGGATAGCCCCGGGAGAGAAGGTCGCGATCGTCGGGCCGACGGGCAGCGGCAAGACCACGCTCATCAGCCTCCTCACCCGGCTGTACGACACGGTGTCGGGACAGATACTCCTCGACGGTATGGATCTGCGGGAGCTGCCGCTTGCGGAGCTGCGCAGGGCGGTGGCCACGGTGCCACAGGACGTCTTCCTGTTCACCGGCACGGTGGCGGAGAATATCTCGCTCTATCAGCCGGAAGTTGATGCGCGCACCGTGGAACACGCCTCACGCGAAGTGCACGCGGATCGTTTCATCGCCAACCTGCCCAACGGATTTGCGGAAGAAGTGCGCGAGGAGGGCCGGCGCCTCTCGGAAGGCCAGCGACAGCTCCTGGGGCTGGCGCGCGCGTTCGCCCGCGACCCCTCGGTGGTCATTCTTGACGAGGCCACCTCCAACATCGATTCGGAAACCGAGCATCTTATCGAGGACGGCATCCACCGACTGCTGGAAGGCCGCACCGCGATCATCATCGCGCACAGGCTCTCCACCATCCGCACGGTGGACCGCATCCTCGTTCTCCACCACGGCGAGATCGTGCAGGAGGGCAGCCACGACGAGCTTGCTTCCCGCGACGGCCTGTACCGCCAGCTCTACGAGATGCAATCCCTGCTGCTCGCGCGCTGACGCGCCCGGTCAGGGCGACGGGTGCCGTGCGCGCCGCCGCATGATCGCGTCGACGACAGGCTGTGGCAGAAGCTCGAGCACCGCGGCAAGACGTGCCATGTGACCCGCCCGATAAACACGCTTCGGACGCGCGGCGCGGAGCGCCTCGGCCACCTTGAAAGCGATCACCATCGGGTCGCTTCGTTTCGTATCGAAAGTGGCAAGCGTTTCCATTTCAGCTTCAAGGGTCCGGCGGTAGAGCCGGACGCGATCCTCCGGCCAGCGCGCCATTGCCATTTTCAGCTCACGGCTCTCCTTGTCCGGTGCCGCGGTGCGGATGCCGCCGCAGCGGACGAAGAGACTGGGAATGTTCCACGGCGCAAGCTCGATTGCAAGCGTGCGGGAAATGCAGTTGGCGGCGAAATCACAAGCGTGGATGCTGGAAACAAAGGGGATCGGCATGAGAGATGGCGTTGCAATCCACACGATCCTGCCGCCGGCCTTCCGTAGTGAGGGCAGCAGCGCCTGGATCAGGGTAATGGGGGCGACGATCCTGGTTTCAAGCTCGGCGCGCAGCTCCGGCAGGTCCAGGAGCTCGATGGGCGCCACTGCTCCGCCGCCGGCGTTGTTGACGATCGCATACAACCCGGGCGCGCCGCGCGCAGAAAGCTCGCTCTCGATGCGTTGAATGATGGGCGGAATCTGCTCGGGCCTGCTGAGGTCCAGGGGCGCCAAAGGGACGAGACCCGAAACGGAGAGCCCTTGCAGCTCCTCGGCATCCTGCTTCCGCCGCGTCGATGCGAAAACGGTGAATCCCTCCCGGGCAAGGTGAAGCGCCGTTGCCCGGCCGATCCCCGACGAGCACCCCGTGACAAGGACTCCC
>PMDT01000390.1 GCA_003154555.1 Spirochaetaceae bacterium | reverse complement strand
GCACAATGCGGGCGGCTTCGCGGGGCTCGCCCTGGCCAACGCGGTGAACATCATCAATCCCTCTCTCCTCATTCTCGGGGGGGGCCTCATCGGGACCAACAGGATAATTGAGGAGTGCGTGTCACGGGCCCTGGCCACGCATTGCATGCGGGAGATCTTCGAGGACATGGAGCTTCGCGCGTCGAAGCTCGGCATGAATGGCTCGGCGCTGGGCTGCGGGCTGCTGGCCGCCTCTGAAGTGCTGGGGATGGCATAGTGCCCTTGTGACGCGTGGAAATCTACGCCGTTTTTATTGTTGCCTTTTGTACTCGCCCCAGCGCCGGCCCGCCTTGAGATAGCGGATGAAATTCGCGGTGGCCCGCGGCGAGAGGGTCGGCTCGTACGGCGACGCGCACGGGCAGAGGATGAATCCTCCACCGGGTGCGCCCTGCCGCAGGCACTCCTTGACGAGCTTGTCGACACTTTCGGGATCGCCGCGGGCCAGATCGTCGTACTGAATATTGCCGATGAGGCACATTCGATCCCCGACGCGTCGCTTCGCGTCCTCCAGGAGAACGTCGCCGATGGGCGGCGGCTCGAGCACGTTCAATCCATCGGTGCCAATGGCGGCAAATCGCTCGAGGAAACCATTCACGCGGCCGTGGCTGTGGATGATCGTTGCCATGCCTTTCGTCTGATGGACAAGGTCGATCAGACGACGATCGTATTCGACGACGAACTCCTCGAAGTCGTCAGGGCTCATCAGGGGGGGCAAAGCGTATTCCGGACCGTTGAAATAATAGAGGGGGCCGACATTATTGACCAGACAATAATGCAGAGCGTCTTCCACGCGATGGAACATCGCGTCTAGAAATCGTTTGAGGAGCGGGCGTTCTTCCACTGTCATGATCGCCAGGGCGGACTCGTCGATCCAATCTGCGGAGCACATCGGATCAGAGAAGGTCACCTGGGCAACCGCTTTTCCCGCGAGACGTGTTTTCTCCGCGAAGAAGGTCCGCAGCTCCGGCCGCGACGGCACGTAGGGCAACGAAAGCGCCCGCTCGAGATCCTGCGGCCCGCATATATATCGCTTTGTCTGTCCTTCCCCGCGCCAGTTGCCGCGCTCGATGGATGAGAGCGGTCCGGCAGGGGTGTGGAGGATCGTCTCGATGCTCCCGTCCTCAAGCCGATGCCGTTCGGATTCGATCTTCGCCGTCGTATGGAAGAGCCCCTGGGGAAAGGCCCAATCGTACACCACGTCCTCGTATTCCTTGCACGCTTCCAGCACTTCGGCGTATGAAGGGTCGCTCTCCGTGCGCGGCGTGTCGATGTACGGATTGAGAAAGAGGAAAACAGGCACGCGGTCCGGCTGCCCGCACCTCAAGGCCGTGAGAACCCGCTCTTCCGTCGTCACCGTCTACCCCTTGAGCGCACCCTGCGTCATGCCGCGGTAGACCTGCTTCTGCAGCAGCGCGAAAACGACGAGGACGGGCACAGTGGTGATGAGCACGGCGGCAAACAAGTCGGTCCACTGGGCGGTGTATTCGGCTCTCTGGGCCATGTAGAACAGCCCCAGGGGGAGTGTGGCATTCTCCTTTTTCAGGAAGATCAGGGCGAGAAAAAACTCGTTCCAGAGACTCAGGAAGTTGACGAGGAAAGTGGACACGATACCCGAGGTGACCAGCGGCAGCATGATCTGCCAGAAGGTGCGAAACGGCGTCGCCCCGTCGATTGCGGCCGCTTCCTCCATCTCCGAAGGGAGCGATTCAAAGAAGCCCCTCAGCACGAAGGTGTTGAAGGGAACACCCGAAGCAACGTAGAGCCCCAGGAGAGGTCCCCATCCGATCATGAGCGCGCTCAGGGGCGGGTTGGCATTCGCGATGCCGGCAAGCAGGAAATAGAGCGGGATGACGGTCAGCATCAACGGAATCATGTAGCCCACCAGGAAGAAATTCCCCAGCAGCGCGTTCAGCCGGAAACGGACTCGGGCAATGACGTAGGCGGCCAGCGCCGAAACGATAATTGAGACGCTGGCCCCCACCGAAGATGCCATGATGCTGTTGACGAAGTAGCTGCCGATACGCGCTTTCTTCCAGGCGAGGGCGAAATTCGCGAACCGGAGCTTCTGGGGCAGGGCCCACGGACTGGTGGAGAGAAACTCCGGAGTGGTCTTCAGCGATATCATGAACACCCAGGCAAAGGCGGCAATCGCGCTCAGGGCGAACAGAGACAGCAGAAGATACACGACAAGGCGGCCCGGGCGGATCCGCGGCAGTCTCCGGCGCCGGATGGCGGGTGGTTCGCCGGCCTTGAAAGGCATCGTGGCTCCCTCCCTGGCCGTCAAAACTCGACCACCTGGCGTTTGGTGAAACGGTTCGTAAGCAGGCTCAATACGAATATCGCCAGCAGCAGCATCGTCGCCATTGCCGTGGCGATGCCGAGCTGGTTGCTCTGAAATGCCCGGTTGTACATCAGGGTCGTCACGACCTCCGCGGAACTCGCCACGCCGCCGTGCGGGACCATCACGTAGACCTGGGCGAAGACCTGGAGCGAGACGATGATCCACAGAATGAGAAGCAGGCGCAGCACGCCCCAGAGGAGCGGCATGGTGATGCTCCAGAACGTCCGCCACTCACTCGCGCCGTCGACCCGTGCCGCTTCCCGTATGTCGGGGGAAATGCGCTGCAGCCCCGCGGAGATCAGCAGGATCCACATGCCGCTCTGCTGCCACGCTGTCGCCAGGGCGATAGCGGGCAGGGTCGTGCGCGTGTCTCCAAGCCAGGGAAGGGCCAGGGCGCGGAGACCCACCAGGCGCAGGAGACTGTTGATGGGGCCGAAAACGGGGTTGTACAGGAACTTCCACAACAGCGCCACGACGACGACCGAGAGCATCAGGGGGGCGACTGCGACGTAGCGGTAGAAGGATTTCAGCTTGATGTTCTGGGTGAGCGCCCAGCCGATGAACAGCGAAGGTGGAAACACCATGATCCCGCCAATGACGGCAAATATGAGCGTGTTTTTCGCCGCATTGAGGAACTGGGGGTCCATGAACAGCAGGAGATAATTGCGCAGGCCATAGAACGGGCGGTCCATGCCGGTTCCCTGCCAGTTGGTGAAGGAGGAAGAAACGGTCAGCACGAGGGGCACAATGCTGAACGCCGTATAGATCAGGAACGCCGGCAGGAGAAAGGGAACGACAAGCCTCAGGCGCGAACGGGCATAGCCTGAGTCGCCTCTCTTGTTCATGTTTCCAGAGCGGGGAGGGCGGGTTTTCCCGCCCTCCCCCGAAGTCATCGATCTCACTGACCCGCCTTGCGCTGTGCGCGCACCGACGTCATGTTCGCGTCGATCTTCGCAAGCGCCTGCTGCGGCGTGGTCTTCCCGGTCCACATCTCCACGATCGGGTCGTACCATGCTGCCATCGCACCGAACTTGGCCGTTGCGAGTGCGTAGTTGTAGAATATGAACTCGGCCTTCTGCGCGTTCTTGAGCACAATGTCCGCCCCGGTGATGCCTGTCGGCGGCGTCACGCCCACGTTCGGCGACATTGAGCCCAGCTGCGTGGAGGCTTGCTGGGAGATTGCCTTGCTCGTGAAGCGGCGAAGGAACTCGATCGCCAGGTCAGGATTCCTGCTCTTGGCCGGAACGCTCCAGCTCAAGGCTCGGCCGAATATGGCGTCCTGCGTGCCCTTGCCGCCGGCAACAGAGGGGAACGGCGCGACCGCCATCTGGAATCCTGCCGGGATGGAGTCTTTCATCTCGGTCGCCAGCCAGCTTCCCATCAGGATCATCGCGGCCTTTTCCTGGAAGAAATAGACCTGCGTTGTCGTGAAGTCGGTCCCCTGCCAACCGTCGATCAGGTAGCCGTTGTCCACGAGCTTCATCATGTCCTGCGCGGCTTTCAGGAAGCCCGGATCATCCGATAGCTTCGTGCCCTTTGTGCCATACAGGTATTCCATGGCCTTCTGCGAGCCCACGTAGCGCTGGACCAGCGAGTCCCACCACATCCCCACGTAGAAGTTGACCTGGCCGGTGACGGCGATCGGTGCAACACCCTTTGCCTTTATCGCGGCGCATGCCTTGAGCATCTCGTCCCAGGTCTTGGGCGGCGTCATTCCCCAGCTATCGAACATCTTCTTGTTGTAGTGCAGGGCCCAGATATAGACCTGTTGCGGAACGGCGTAGATCTTGCCCTTGTAGGTCATGGAGGGCAGGAACAGGGGATTGAAGTCGGATTTCCAC
>PMDT01000021.1 GCA_003154555.1 Spirochaetaceae bacterium | reverse complement strand
TCAACAACCCCCCCACGGGCAAGGAAACCCTTTTCGACATCGCCAATGGCAGCGGTCCGTATAAGCTGGTCCGCTGGGACAAGAAGGTCGAGCTGGATGTGACGCGCAATGACGGCTACTGGGGCCCGAAGCCGTCCATCAAGAATGGCGTCATCAAGATCGTGGACGACATGGCCACGCGCAAGCTCATGCTGCTCCAGGGCGATGCGGACCTCATCTATGTCCCCGCCACCAACTTCCCCGAGATGGCCACGGAAAAGGGCATCAAGATCTACAAGGACCTGCCGGCAATCGACACGGCGGGCGCCCACTTCAACCTGAATATCAACAACAAGGACAATCCCTCCATCTTCTCCGGACAACTGGACGGGAATGGCATTCCTCCCGACTTCTTCGCCGACAAGAACGTGCGCCTCGGGTTCATCTACGCCTGGGACGAGAAGTTGGAGATCAAGGACGGGTACAACGGAAACGCAATGGACCCGGTGACATTCATCCCCAAGGGGCTTCCGTACAAGAACGCGAAGCTGGAGAGCAAGCCGCACGACATGGACAAGGCAAAGGCCGCCTTCCAGGCTGCTTTCGGCGGCCAGCTCTGGGACAAGGGCTTCAAGATGGAGCTGCTCTACAACTCGGGAAATACCGAGCGGGAGACCGCGGCGCACATCATGGCCGACAATGTCATGTCGTTGAACCCGAAGTTCCAGATCACCGTGCGCGGCGTCGAATGGGCTGAGTTCACCGACGCGAACAAGAACAAGAGGGTGCCCGTTCTGTTCATGGGGTGGGGACCCGACTACCCTGACCCCGACGACTACGCGGTTCCCTACATGTCGTCCACCGGCTACTTCTCGGGTCGCCAGAGCTACAAGAACGCCACCGCGGATGATCTCGTGGCAAAGGCGGGAGTGGAGCTGGACCTGACAAAGCGCGCGGCTTACTACGCCCAGCTGCAGAATATCTGGCTGGATGATGCCATCGCCATCATATTCGCGCAGCCCCTCCGCCAGCGCTTCTTCAAGGACTGGGTGAAGGGGTATTACTACACCCCGATGGAAAGCCAGGAATGGGAGCTCCTGCCCGTCCTGAGCAAAGGTTACTAGGCATCCTGCCTGATTCGGCGCGGGACCCCGTCACCGGGGTCCCGCGCTTTTTGTTGACATCAGCCTGAGTATCCCCTATCGTAGCAGGGCCCTCTCACCTCCAAGGAGTCCGACGTGAGCCTTCTTTCCTATATCATCCGACGCCTTCTCCTCATGGTGCTCGTGCTCATCGGGGTGTCCCTGCTCGTTTTCACCGTCATGATGCTGCTGCCCCCCGGCCAGCGTGTCGCCGCCTACGTAACGAATGACCGTGTCTCCCCGGCCCAGATGGACGCCATGATCGCCAAGTACGGGTTGAACGACCCGGCGCCCGTGCAGTACTTTCGCTGGGTTCGCAATCTCCTTCATGGGGAGTTCGGCTACTCCATCACCGCGAGCTCGCCCGTGATCGACGGGTTCGTGCGGTTCTTCCCCGTGACCCTCGGGCTTGTGCTCTTCTCCGCCCCCCTCATCATCCTCGTCGGCATCTTCCTGGGCACCCTGGGGGCGGTGCGCAAGGATACCCCCACGGACCATTTCACCCGGGTCTTCGCCATCGTGGGGTACTCCCTTCCGACATTCTGGCTGGGTCTCCTCCTCATGATGATCTTCTACGGCTTCGCCGGGATTTTCCCGCCCGGCACAGTGTCGAACGACGTGCGGAACATCATCTACGGGGAAGGCTACCACCAGTACACACACCTGCTCGTGCTTGACGGCATCCTCAACTGGCGCTGGCAGGTGGTCGGGGACGCCCTCTACCGCATGGTCCTCCCGACGCTCAACCTTGTGGTCATCAACTCCGCCCTCATCATGCGCCTCATGCGCTCCAGCATGCTGGAGTCCCTCGGGCAGGATTACATGATGACTGCCCGGGCAAAGGGGGCTGACCGCAAGACGCTTTTCCGCCGGCATGCACGGCGCAACGCCATGCTTCCTGTCATTACTGTTTCAGGCCTCACGTTTGCGGGGCTCATGGGCGGCATGGTCATCACGGAGACAATCTTCGATCGCAAGGGCATCGGCTGGTGGATGGCGCAGGCGGCGCTTCAGCTCGACGTGGCCGCGATCATGTTCAACGTGCTCTTCCTCGGCACCATCTACGTCGTCATCAACCTCATCGTGGACCTCATCTACGCGTACGTTGATCCACGCGTGCGGCTTTCCTGAAAGGGCTTCCCATGGAAACCAGAACGGACCAGAGGCAGCTCCGCCCCATGCACCCCCGGCTCAGGGAGATGCTCTTCACGGCAAAGCGATTTCTCCGCAATCCCCTGTCGGTCATCGGGCTCAGCCTCATCGTCATATTCGGGGTCATCGCGATCCTCGCGCCGGTCCTCGAGCCGCCGACCAACCGGGATCCATACAAGATCCCTCACAACGGGTATCGGATCGAGCCGTCACCCCCCAGCGCGGCGCATCCCCTGGGCACCACGCAGCAGCAGTACGACATGCTCTACGGGCTGGTCTGGGGAGCGCGGAGCGCGTTCAAGATCGGCGTGCTCGTTGTCGCGGCCAACCTGCTCATCGGGATCATCCTCGGCGCCCTGGCGGGATATTTCGGCGGGATCGTGGATGAAGTCATCATGAGGATTGCCGACATCTT
This sequence comes from Spirochaetaceae bacterium, assembly GCA_003154555.1. Lineage (GTDB taxonomy): Bacteria > Spirochaetota > Spirochaetia > SZUA-6 > Fen-1364 > Fen-1364. The sequence goes on along the minus strand of PMDT01000021.1, from coordinate 4,560 downwards.
TTATGCCATCCCCTTCCTCGTCATGGCCATGGCCCTGGTCGTGGCGATCGGGAGGGGACTGAAGGCCGTCATCATCGTGCTGATCATTCTCGAATGGCCCAGCTACACCCGGGTGATCCGCAGCGATATCCTGGTGACGCGGGGCAAGGACTTCATCCTCGCCGCACGGGCAAGCGGCGCATCCCATCTCCGCATCATCTTTTCCCACATCCTTCCCAACGCGATGTACTCCGTGCTCATCCTCGCCTCCCTCAACATCGGGACCACCATCCTGACCGCGGCGGCCCTCTCCTTTCTCGGGCTGGGCTCTGAAACGGGCACCGCGGACTGGGGCCAGATCGTCTCGCTGTGCCGCAACTGGATCGTGGGCACCCCGGGCAACCGCTTCGCGTACTGGTACACGGTGTTCATCCCCGGCTTTGTCATCTCCCTCTTCGTCCTTGGCTGGAACCTCCTCGGCGACGCCGTGCGCGACGTGTTCGATCCCCGCATGAGGAGGCGATAGTGGGGACGCTCACACTCGCGGAAACGCAGGACCTTCACACTAATTTCTACACCTTTGAAGGCGTGGTCCGCGCCCTCAACGGTGTCAACGTCGTCGTGCAGCAGGGCGAGACCTACGGGCTGGTGGGTGAAAGCGGCTGCGGCAAGAGCGTGACGGTGCGCTCCATGATGCGGATCGTCCAGGCGCCCGGCCGCATCGATTCGGGACGCATCGTGCTCTTTCTCAACGACCAGGAACGCGCGCGCGGCATCGAGATCGTGCAGCGGACCGAGACGTACATGGAGTCCATACGCGGCTCGGACATCTCCATGATTTTCCAGGAGCCCGGCGCCGCGCTCAATCCCGTTCTTTCCGTCCTCGAGCAGGTCAAGGAAAGCTACCAGTTTCACCGCATGGAGCAGATGATCGAGGAAACGCTCGCGGCCATGGATGCGGAACGTTCACGGCGCCGCCGTGGCTCCCTGCGCGGCGCGGGTGCGGTCATCCAGGCAGCCCTCTTACGGAAGGAGCTGGCCGCCACCCGCCGGTTCGACGAGCGTGTGCGGCGGATCGACAATGAGCTCTATCAGCTGGAAACAAGCTCGGACACGCGATCGGAGGAGCGCAAGGCCGACCTGAACAGGAGCCGCGACCACGCCCGCCCGCGGACCGGCATCGTCGCGGTGGCCCGCCGGATTCCCTTTCTCCGCCGCTATCGGCGAAGGCTGGATGCCACCGTGCGCGCGCACGTGGTGGAGCTTCTGCGCACGCTGGGCATCCCGAACCCGGAAAACATCGTGCAGCGCTATCCTCACGAGCTGTCAGGCGGCATGGCCCAGCGGATCGTCATCGCCATCGCCCTGGCATGCCATCCCACCCTCCTGATCGCGGACGAGCCCACCTCCAACCTCGATGTCACGATCCAGGCGCAGATCGTGGAGCTGATCAAGGAGCTGAAGCGGACCATCATTTCCTCGGTCCTCTTCATCACGCACGACCTTGGGCTTGTCGCGGAAGTCTGCGACAGGGTGACGGTGATGTACGCGGGGGACGTGAGTGAAACGGCAACGGTGAGGGAGCTCTTCCGCAACCCGCTTCATCCCTATGCCGTCGGCCTCCTGGCTTCGGTGCCAAAGGCCGAGCAGGCGGAGGAGCTTGCCATGATTCCGGGCGCCGTGCCCAACCTGATCGCGCCGCCCACGGGATGCCGGTTTCATCCCCGGTGTCCCCGCAGGATGGACATCTGTGTCAGGGAAAAGCCTGACACGGTGGAGCACACGCCCGGCCATTGGGTGGCCTGCCATCTCTACACGGGGAAGGACGGCGGCCATGCATGAGAACCTGATCGATGTCCGTGATTTAAAAAAATACTACCCGGTGACGGGCGGAGTGTTCCGCCGGCGCATCGCCGACGTGAAGGCGGTGGACGGCGTGGACCTTGCCATGCGCAAGGGGGAATGTCTCGGCCTTGTGGGAGAGAGCGGCTGCGGGAAGACCACGCTGGGAAAGACCATCCTGCGCCTGCAGACGGCCACGGCGGGCCGCATCTATTTCGGCCAGGATGGAGGCAAGGTCGAAGAGGTGGAGGCGATGCTCCACTCCGCGGACGCGCAGGCAAGGGCCCGTGCGGGGGCCATGCTGAAGGGGATGGACCTCAACCGCATGAGCGGGCGGAACCTTCTTGCATTGCGCCAGAGAATCCAGATCGTCTTCCAGGACCCGACCAACTCACTCGATCCGCGCATGCTCGTGAAGCACATCGTCGCCGAGCCGCTGACCGCCCAACGGCTGGTCAAGACGCGCGACGTGGATGCGCGGGTACGGGAGCTCCTGGGCATCGTCGGCCTCACCGCGGACCACCTCATGCGTTACCCCCACGAGTTTTCCGGCGGCCAGCGCCAGAGGATCGCCATTGCCCGCGCCCTTGCCACCAACCCGCAGTTCATTCTCATGGACGAGCCCACCTCCGCCCTTGACGTGTCCGTCCAGGCGCAGATTCTGAACCTGCTCAAGCGCCTCCAGGAGGAGTTCCGCCTCACGTACCTCTTTGTGACGCATCACCTCCTGGTGGTGAAATACATATCCAATCGCATCGCGGTGATGTACCTGGGACGGATCGCGGAGATGGGACCGACGGCGGAGATATTCGCGCGGCCGCTGCATCCCTATACAAAGGCGCTGCTCTCCGCCATCCCCGTGCCGGACCCCGAGACAAAGCGGGAGAAGATCATCCTCACCGGCGATGTGCCCAACCCGATCAATCCGCCCGCGGGCTGTCGTTTCCATCCGCGCTGCGCCCATGTCCGGGAGATCTGTCGCACCGTGGAGCCCCAGCTGGAGAGCGTCGATGGGGGGGAGCGGAAAGTCGCCTGCCATCGGTGGCGCGAGCTGTAAGGGAGATCGCGGATGTCGACGTGGCATGACTATCTCCAGGCCGGCGCAGCCCTCCCTCCCTGGCCGTACCCGGTCCGCTACGGGGTGGAAGACAGGCTCGACACGGACGTGCTCGTCCTGGGTGGGGGAATCGCCGGCTGCCATGCCGCAATGAACGCCCGCAGGCTCGGCGCGCGGGTGCTTGTCGTGGAAAAGGAAGCCACGAAATGGAGCGGCAATGGCGGCGCGGGCGTCGATCACTGGCTGTCCGCGTGCACCAATCCCTGCTCCCGCGTCACCCCGGAAGATTTCACCGATCGGGTTCTTGCCGACTGCGGCGGCTACGACTGCGGCCCCCTGCGCTACGTGAACGCGAAGGAAAGCTGGGATGCTCTCCTGGATTGCGAAAGCATGGGGATGCGCATCCGCGACGCGCGGGGTGAGTTCGAAGGCGCGGATTTCCGCGACCCGGCAACGGGCCTTCTTTTCGCTTACGACTACGACAACCGCATCGACATCAGGGTCTACGGTCATAACGTGAAGCCCTGCCTGCACGCGGGAATGCGACAGCTCGGGGTCGATATTCGGGACAGGATGATGATCACGTCCCTTCTCACCGAGCCTGCGGGGGAGAGCGTGCGGGTGACCGGCGCGATGGGGATCGACACTCATACCGGCGCATTTCTCATCGTGCGGGCCCGGGCCGTCATTCTTGCCACGGGTCTTCCCGGCAGGATCTGGAATTTTTCCACCGAGATCCGTTCGACATTCCGCGATCCCAATTGCACGGGCGACGGTCTGGCTGCGGCATGGACCGCCGGCGCCGAGCTTGCGCGGCTGGAAGAGACGTTTCCGGACCCGGGCGCGTTCTCTTACATCGCATACGCGGTCGGAAATGCACACAATACCTGGCACGGCTGCCCCATCGTTGACGCGAAGGGCCGCGAGGTGCCGTGGGTGGACAGGGACGGGAAGGAGCTTCACACCCTGGCTGAGCGTTTCCGGCCCTCCGCCGGCCAGCGCTACATGCTTGGCCACGGGCTGCGCGTTCCCCCCACGTACGAAAACCATGTGAAGGAGCTCGCCCCCGACCTTCCGGAGCGCATCCGCCGGGGAGAGCTCACCTTGCCGCTCTATGCGGACCTCTCGCGGATGCCGGAGAAAGAGCGGCGCGCCATTTTCGGCCTCATGGTCGGAAACGAGGGACGGACCCGGATCCCCGTCTATGACACCCTTACGCGGGCCGGTTTCAATCCGGACATTGACATGCTCCAGGTGCCGGTCATGCCGCCTTCCGCCTACGCCCATGCCAATTTCTGGGCCGGCATGACGGGGCCGCTCTGGCGGCAGTGGGGATGCGGAGGAGTGGTCGTGGACTGGGACCTGCGGACCAGCCTCGACGGGCTTTATGCGGCCGGTGGCGCGATTTACGGCGCGGGCGCCCATTCCAGCGCTGCCAGCAGCGGCCGCTACGTCGGGAGAAAGGCGGCGGCGTATGCTCTGCGCGCCGCGGAACCCCGCGTGGACGATCGGGAGGTGGAGAGGGAGAAGGCGCGGGTCTATGCGCCGCTTGAACACTCCGGGACAGGCATCGGATGGAAGGAGCTGAACGCCGGCATCGGCAGGGTCATGCAGGACTTCTGCGGAGAGTACAAGACGGACGAGACCCTGCGCGAAGGGCTGCGCCTGCTCGCGGACATCCG
>PMDT01000103.1 GCA_003154555.1 Spirochaetaceae bacterium | reverse complement strand
AACATTCCTGCGGGCGGGGCGCTGGTCCGGCGGTGCCTCGTCGGGCGGTCCGGCCTCCTCCTCGTACTCCTCCCCCTCCTCGTGCTCCTCGAGCAGGTGCACGCGGATCTTTACTTTGCCTCCGCGGAAAAGGATGCCGGGCTTCTTCGCCTCGACGATCTCGAAATCGATCTCGTTCCTGTCGAGGCCCAGCTCCTCGATGGCCCTGTCGATCGCCTCTTTTTCGTTTTTTCCCTCGAATTCCCGTACGATCATTTCAGCATCCTCCGCTCACTTGCCCGTTTTTTCCAGGGCCTTGGGGCCGGGCTTGGCGCTGCCTTTCACGTAGACCGGGGTCTGGACGGACTGCGCTTCCTTCTTCTTCCGTAGATTGTTGATGTACATCTGCTGTGCCGTGGAGAGGACGTTCTGGACGGTCCAGTACAGGACCAGCCCCGACGGCATATCGTAGAGAATGAACAGGAACACGATCGGCAGGGCGTACATCATCAGCTTCGCCTGGGCGCCGCCCTGCTGCGGGGCGCCGGACGGCTGTGTGAACTTGCTGGAGAGGAGCTGGCTTGCCACCATCAGGAGCGGCAGGACGCGGAGCGCCGTCCAGCCGACCAGGGGGATGGTGAAGGGGAAGTTCAGCACGGATTCGGGCGCAGAGAGATCGGGGATCCATCCGGGGATGAAAAGCGCCCCGCGCAGCTCGAAGTGACTGTTCAGCAGGTTGTACAGGGCGAAGAACACGGGAAGCTGGAGGAGAAGCGGCAGGCATCCTGACAGTGGATTGACCTTCTCCCGCTTGTACAGCTCCGCGATCTCCTGGTTCATCTTTTCCGGCTTGTCCTTCAGCCGCGCGCGGATCTCGGTCATCTTCGGGTTCAGCGCCGCCATTTTCGCCATGGACTCCGAGCTGCGGAATGTCAGGGGAAGGAAGACGAGCTTCGTGAGGAGCGTGAGGAGGATGATGGCGATGCCATAGTTGGGAATGAGCAGGTAGAAGAAGTCCAGCACGTACTTCATCAGGGTGGCCAGCCACCCAATGAGGGCGGAAGAAGTGACAACCTCGTCCGCATGGAGACCCGAGATCTGGAACTGGTTCTTCGACGAGTCGTTATAGAGGGAGAGTATCTCCTTCTTCATGGGGCCCATGTAGAATCGGAACGTGTCGGTGCTCTTGGCGCTCGCCAGAGTGGGCCGTTCGAAGTCGATATTCGACCGATCGAAGCCTTCCACCAGCCGCCGCGAGTCGTAAACAAGGTGGTACTGCGTGGCGTCCGGCACCGCAATCGCCGTAAAGTACTTGCCCACGATGCCCGTCCAGGCGACGCGCTTGTCCAGTTCCTTCAGCGCGCCCATGCCCACGCGCGGATCCTGGCGCTTGCTGTCCGCCCAGTAGGCGTAGTTGCGGTAATCGTTCCTGCCGTCGAGTTTCTGGTAGTGTGGTCCGATCTGCGGCCCGAGGGTCAGCGTGTACGAGTATCCGCCGAAGTTCAGGCTCGGGTAGTCGTTCACGGAGTTCTCAATCGTCACGCGCATCTCGAAGAGATACTCATCCTTGTCGAAGACGTAGGTCTTGTGGAGCGTGAAGGGGATGCCTGTCTGGGAGGAAAATGTGCGGGAGAAGTCGTACGTGGACTGGTCGCCGGTGGTCTCATGCAATACAAAGGGCACGTCCACCTGCGCGGCCTTGTAGTCGCCGAAGCTGATCGCAAATGGAAGCTCACCGGTGGGGTCGGCCTTCGGCCTGAGCAGCATTTCCACGGGGGAGCCGTCCACGTTCTTGAACTTCTTGAGCTTCACCGAGCCAAGCGTGCCGCCTTTCGTGCTGAAGGTGAGGATGTAGAGGTCCGTCTCACGAGTAATGGTATCACTCTGGGAAGCGGGAGGAGCCGAATCGGGCAGAGCCGCGACGACTCCCGCGGCCGCCGTTGCAGCACCTGCAGCCACCGGGCTTGTCACGAGGCCTGTCGCGCTGGATGCCGCGGGGGCTGGTGCTGCCTGTGTGGTGGAGGATCCCGTGGCGGGTTGTGCCGTCGGTGTCTGGGGAGAGGCGGTCGGCGTTGCGGAAGCCACGGGCGCCTTGGGGGGAAACAGGATGGGCTGAATGATGAGACCCGCGACGATGATGACGACCGAAATAACGACGGCTAACAGCGTTTTCCTATCCATACATCCTTCTCTCAGGGTACAGGGTCGTATCCCCCCGCGTGGAAGGGATGACAGCGGAGCAGTCTCCGGGCGGCCAAGTACGATCCCTTGAGGAAGCCATGCTTTGTAATAGCTTCCACGGCATATTGCGAACAGGTGGGATAATAACGGCATGAGGGGGGAAAGGCGGGGGAGATGATCTTCTGGTAAATGGCGATCAGAAAAACCGCGATGTGCTTCACGGCCTTGTCATTCCGTCAGGGACACGGAGACCCGCCCGGCCGAGCAACTGCCCCATGACCGCCTGTCTCTCGGCGAACGCGCTCCCGCGTCGGACGACAAGAAACACCAGGTCAACGCCCGGGCGTATTGTTGCCTTGAGGGACCGGTAGGCCTCCCTCGTGATCCTTTTCTCACGGTTTCTCTTGACAGCTCCGCCGGAGCCGCGTGTCACGACAACCGCAAAGCGTGTTGTCGGGCTCCCATTATTCCTGAACAGGAGCCGGAGCCCCCGCGACTCGACACGGCGCGCCGCGGAGAAAAGCTCCCTGATGTCGGTGCTTCTGCGGAGTCGCTCCTGTCTAGTAAGGCTTCTTCTCATCGGAGGCCGTAAGCTTGATCCGGCCTTTGGCGCGCCTGCGCTTCAGAACGAGTCGGCCCCCCTTGGTGGCCATCCGGGCGCGAAAACCGAATTTCCTCGTTCTTTTTGTCTTGCTGGGCTGATACGTCCGCTTCATGGGAAAGTGCTCCTTGCTAAAACCTGACGAGCAGGTGTCTGTTTCTATGTTATGGGCAGGTCCCATAGAATATAGGGTGGGGCCCCGCTTCGTGTCAACGGTCGCCACCGGTCCGGTCGGTCTCCGCACGGACCCGGGCTTTCATGCCCTCCAGCCCCACCTCCGGCGCCGCGCGGCGGGCTGCAACAAGGATGCCATCCCTGCGCAACAGCAGCATCTGCATCCATCCTGGGTGATCCACCTCCACCAGGAGGATGCCTTTCTGCACATCCACGAGCCTCGTGTGGCGTGACAGCCCTTCCCCGGCTATTGTCTCCCAGTCGCGGAACAAAGCGTCGTAGGGGCTCCCCGCGAGCCAGCCTTTCTCCCGCAGGTATTCCCTTAGAAGGTCTCCCACCTTTTTCATGCCAGAAAATCCCCGCCCTCAACGGAGAGCACCATCGTATCGGCGGTCCGGTAGGCCTGCCAGGCTTCGTCGGGAAGGAATGTAAAAAAGGCCTGCTCGTAGGGCGGAAATCGTGAAAGAAACGCGCGCTTGCGGTCCGGATCGAGCTCCAGCAAAACGTCGTCCAGCAGGAGCACGGGCAGCTTTTTCGTCTGCTCCGTCAGGAAGCAGGCCTGGGCGACGCGCAGCACCAGTGCGCAGAGCCGGAGTTGGCCGGTGGAAGCGACGTGGCAGAAGTCCTTGCCGTTCTGGACATAGAGGCATGTGTCGCGATGCGGCCCCGATGTCGTCGCCCCCAGGAGCCTGTCGCGCTCCCGGCGGGCCGCGAGGTGGGCGAGAACATCATCGCGCGTGGGAAGACCTTCCCACGAAGGCCGGTAACGGATGCTCACCCCGGTCGCACTCCCGGTGATCTGTCGGAACAGCGGCCCGAAGACGGCGTCGAACTCCCGCACGAGCTCCGCGCGACGAGTCTGCAGAGCGAGCCCTATGACGGCCAGCTGGGCATCGTAGACGTCCAGAAGATCGTCGCGCCTCTCCTTCAGGCAGAGGTTGCGGGATTTCAGCACCAGGCGGTAGTCACGAAGGGTATCGAGGAACGAGGGATCGGAGAGGATAAGGGTCTGGTCGAAAAACCGGCGCTTGTCTTCCGGGGTGCCGGTGACGAACTCCATGTCCTGTTGGACGAAACAGACGCAGAGCACCTCGGAGAAAAGCTCACGCCGATGCAGGACAGTCCTGTCATTGAGCCGCAGCTCCCTGCCGCCGCCGGGCGCGATCTGAAGGCTGAAGCCTGTTTCACCCGCCGCGGTCGTGCAGCGCCCGCTCAGCCCCATTGCAAGTGTCGGGTCGCGAACAAGTGCGGCATCCCGGTTTTCACGGAAGGACGAGCCTATGCAAAGAAGGTGCACGGCCTCCAGCAGGTTCGTCTTTCCCTGCCCGTTGCGGCCGACGAGGAATACTTCACGCGCCCCGAGGGCGAGCTCGCGGTCCTTCAGGTTGCGGAAATTGAAGAACCGAAGCTGCGCAAAGCCCATGCACGTGCGGGCATCAGTCCAGCTGCATCGGCATGATGATGTTGGTATATCCCTCATCGGGTACGGGGCGCAGAGTAATGGCCTTGTTCACGTCGCTGAACTCCAGGCTCACCTTGTCGCTGCCGATCTCCCGCAGCGGCTCGCTCATGTAGAGACAATTTACGGCAAAGGACATCTCGGGCCCCTGATACTCGCAGGGAAGCTCTTCCGTAGCGACGCCGAGCTCGCTCTCCTTGGACATGATCATGAGCACGCCGTCCGACAGGGAAAAAACCACCTTGCGAGATTTCTGCTCAACGAGCAGCGAGACGCGGCGAAGGGCATCCTCAAGAGCTCTCTTTTCTACCAGCGCTTTGTGCTTCTGCGTGTCGGGGATCACCCGTCGATAATCGGGGAACTGCCCGTCGATCAGATTTGAGGAGAGACGGGTCGCCCCGAGCCGAATGAAGACATTCTTGTCCGTGAGGGCGAGCGACAGGGAACCCTCACCTGACGACAGCTTTCGCACGATAGTGAGGATTTTCGGCGGGAGGATGACGCCTTTCATGTTTTCCATGCGCACCGCGATCTTGCGCGAGATGAAGGACAGGCGGCGGCCGTCTGTGGCCACCATGATGAGATTGTCGTCGCGTTTTTCCAGGAAGATGCCGTTCATGAAATAGCGTGTTTCGTCGTCAGACACGGCGAAGAGCGTCCGCGAGACCATCTCGATGAAGTCTTTCTGCGGGAAGTCGAAGTACATGTTGTCCGAGGCGCGTGCCAGCTCGGGATACTTGTCCGACGGGATGCAGCGGAGCTGAAAATCAACTTTCTTCGACAAGGGCCGTATGCGCAGCATTGTCGGATCAGCCTGCTCGAGCTCAACTTCCCCCTCGGGAAGGGAGCGCAGGATGTTCAGGAGCTTGTCGCAGAAAGCGGTCGTGGTTCCTTCCTGCACGATCTCCACGGGCAGGCTCGTCTCGAATCCGACCTTCAGGTCTGTCGCCTGCAATGAGAGCTCCCCCTTGGAGGCGGTGAGGAGCACGTTGGAAAGCACGGACAGGGAATTCTTTGAAGAGATGACCTCCTGCGCGACCGAGATCTCCTTCAGAATGTCATCGCGTGAGCAGGTAAACTTCATCGTCTCCTCCTATATTGTATTTCTAGATCTTCAGGGAAAAATACACCGGTCGTAGTACCGGTAAGCACCGGTGCATTGTGGATAGCACATACAAGTGCCTCCCTCGCAAGAAGATGCACAGAGGAACAAGTGACGGTCATTCTCCACCGGTTGTCCACATGTGCGCTCTTTCCGTAATCCATTCGGGGATTTCGCACAAAGTAAGCATTCCTGTCAACAGAGAACGCCACAACCCGGCAGCCCGGAGCCCCTGAGTTATCCACATCGTTTCCCCAGGGCTCACGCATTGTTCTCCTTGATCCGCTTCACCAGGGATTGCAGGGTCGGCTCGATATTTGGGTCGATCTTCATGCGGTCTTCGATCTTCTGGCAGGCATGCATGACCGTGGTATGGTCGCGGCCGCCGAACTCACCTCCCACTTCCGTCGTCGAATACTCGGTGAGCTCCCGGGAGAGGTACATCGCCACCTGGCGCGGAAACGCGACGGCTTTCGTGCGCCGCTTTCCCCGCAGGTCCTTATAGGTGAGACCGAAGTATTCCGAGACGATCTTCTGGATAAGCTCAATAGTGATATTTTTCTGGCTGGGTTGAGCGAAGAAATCCTTCAGCTGCTGATGGGCAATCTCCAGCGTGATGTGCTTGTTCACGAGCTCCGCGTAGGCGATGAGCTTTGTGAGGGCCTTTTCCAGATCCCGCACGTTCGTGTTGATGTTGCGGCAGATGAGCTCTACGACCTCATCGGGAATTTTTACCTTCTTTTCCTCCACCTTGCGGTTGAGGATGGCAATGCGCGTCTCGTAGTTCGGCGGCTGCAGGTCAACATTCAGACCGCGCTCGAACCTGCTGCGCAACCTGTCGGAAAGGCTGCGGATATCCGAGACAGGCCTGTCCGAGGTGAACACCATCTGCTTGTTGGCATCGTAGAGGGCGTTGAATGTGTGGAAGAGCTCCTCCTGCGTTCCCTCCTTGCCCTCAAGAAACTGGATGTCGTCGATGAGGAGCACGTCCACCAGGCGGTACTTGTTCTTGAACTGGTGCCCCGTCTTTTTCTGAATTGAGAGGATGAACTCGTTCGCGAAGGTTTCCACCGTTACGTAGGCAACCTTCAGGTCGGGGAACTCGCGATAGACGGAATTCCCGATGGCCTGCACGAGGTGTGTCTTGCCCAGCCCGACGCCCCCGTATATGAGGCAAGGATTGTAGCCGGTGCCGGGGTTCTTCGAGATGGCCAGGGAGGCGTTTGCCGCGAAAGAGTTCGACTCCCCGATGATGAAACGTTCGAAGGTGTATTCCTTGTTGAGCTGGGGATGCTGACGTTTGCGCGTCGAGGCCTCTTCCGCTTTTGCGCCTGCTTTCGGCTCTTCATGAGTCGTACGACTTGCGGATTTTTTCTGTATGGAAAACTTGACAGAGAGCTCGTGACCGGCAAGCTCAGCCAGTTTTTCTTCAATCTTCGGGAGGTACCGCTGCGAGATCTGATCTTTGATGAAGGAAGAGGGAACGGAAAGGGCGATCTGGGTATCGCTGCCGCTCACATACTCGATGCCCCGAAACCAGGTGGAGAATTCCTGGTCGGAAATGTCTTCCGCGATGTCTTTCAATGCCTGCTTCCAGAAGCTTTCGTAGCTTCTCCTGCCCGACTCCATCCAATTCTCCCCTTCTTATCGCCAGATTATGCACAGGTTGTCAACAGACGCGACCTCTCCCGTTGCTTTCCGGAAGGCGACAATTTTGTCGGCAAGCCCTCGGATGTGATCGCGGCAGAGGCTGTGTGGAATATAATTACATTCATTATAACTAATTAAAAGTCGGTCATTGAAAAGCATATAACATTTTGTATCAATGCGAGTGTTATGGCCTTTTCCGGTCCGTCGGGTGGGATCTGTCATGGCCTATCCACAGTTTATTCACACGGCCTTTCGTGCTCGGAGTGTAGCGCATCGGCCGGAGTCCGGCAAGAGAAATGTTCCTTCGCACGAGGCCTCGTCGCCCCGGATGCGGCGGGTTGCCGCCCGCGGCCGGCCGCGCGGCGGATTGCGTGACAACTCCTTGCTCCGGCGTGGATTGCTTTTTTCCCGTTTTCTTCGTATGGTTCCGGTGAGCCTCGCAGCCGTTTCTAATGCACGAAAATGCACGAAAACTATAGCGCACACAACATACAGGTACTCAAGGGTCTGGAGCATGTTCGGAAAAGACCGAGCATGTACATCGGCTCCACGAGCCTCGACGGCCTGCATCAGCTCGTCTTTGAAATCGTCGACAACTCGATCGACGAGGCCCTCGTCGGCGCCTGCACGTCGATCTCCGTGTCTCTGGGCAAGGGCAATGTCGTCACGGTTGAAGACGACGGCCGCGGCATCCCCGTCGATATCCACCCCACGGAGAAGGTGAGCGCTCTCGAGGTCGTCATGACTAAACTCAACGCCGGGGGCAAGTTCGATAAGAACACTTACAAGGTCTCCGGCGGTCTGCATGGCGTGGGTGCCTCTGTTGTCAACGCGCTCTCCGAGTGGTGCGAGGTGGAAGTGCACAAGGAAGGGAAGGTGCACTTCCAGCGCTACGTCCGCGGCGTGCCGGAAAAAGTCGTGGGCATTGTTGGTGACACCACGCGGCACGGGACGGTGACGCGGTTCAAGCCTGACAAGCAGATTTTCGAGGACATCGAGTTCAGCTTCGACGTGCTGTCCAATAGGCTCCGCGAGCTCGCCTTCCTCACCAAGGGGATCCAGATCGCCGTGGCGGACGAGCGGACGCTGCCGCGGAAGAGCCATATCTTCCATTTCGATGGCGGGGTGAAATCCTTCATCGAATACCTGAACAAGAACAAGGATCTCATCCACCAGGAGCCGGTCTACTTCGACTCTGAGCGCGACCATACCCGGGTCGAAGTGGGGCTGCAATACAACGACGGCTACTCCGAGACGATTTTCACCTTCGCGAACAACATCAATACCCGAGAGGGCGGGACTCACCTCATCGGGTTCAAGAGCGCACTCACCCGGTGCCTGAACGACTACCTGAAAAAACTCAACCTGTCCAAGAAGCTGGAAGAGAACCTGAGCGGAGAGGATGTCCGTGAAGGGCTTACCGCGGTCATCTCGGTGAAGATTCCCGAGCCCCAGTTTGAAGGCCAGACAAAGGCGCGTCTTGGAAACTCAGAAGTAAAGGGGATCGTGGAGAGCCTGACGTATGACAGACTGTCGCTTTTCTTCGACGAAAACCCTGACGTCGTCAAGAAGATACTCGACAAGTCTATCATGGCAGCCAAGGCCCGGGAGGCAGCCCGCAAGGCGCGCGAGCTCACGCGCAAGAAGGGCCTCCTGGAAAATACAGGCCTCCCCGGGAAGCTCGCCGACTGCTCGGAAGACGACCCCGCCAAGTGCGAGCTCTATATCGTGGAGGGAGACTCCGCGGGCGGCAGTGCGAAGCAGGGCAGGGACCGCGTTTTCCAGGCCATCCTCCCGCTTTGGGGCAAGATGCTGAACGTCGAAAAAACGAGGGTCGACAAGGTGCTCACCAACGACAAGCTCTTCCCGATCATTTCGGCGTTGGGCACCGGCGTCGGGGCCCAGTTCGATCTCTCCAAGCTGCGCTACGGAAAGATCATCATCATGGCGGATGCCGATGTGGATGGATCGCATATTCGCACTCTGCTGCTCACTTTCTTCTTCCGCTACATGCGCGAGCTGCTCGAACGGGGGCACGTCTACATCGCCATGCCTCCGTTGTACAAGATAGAGTTCGCCAAGCAGGTCATTTATGCCTATGACGATGCGGAGAAAGACGCAACGCTCAAGAAGAATGGCAAAAAAGAGGATGAGGTTTCGATCCAGCGGTACAAGGGTCTCGGCGAAATGAATCCCGA